>DATJXP010000127.1:0-8661 GCA_035500035.1 Candidatus Acidiferrum sp.
TAGGCTCGCTCTGCCGCGTCCCTGCGGCAGAGCGTTCCCAACCCCCTAAGTCCCGGCCCGCCGCTCATCTGATTCTTCGAGCTTTCCCAGTTCATTCGAGCTTCAGCTTGCTGGTAGAATTCGCGGCCTTAACGGACCAGCCACCGGTCCGTCCGGTTCAGGAGTTGAGTGATGACCTTCATCGTTGGCGAAAACTGTATCAAGTGCAAACACACTGACTGCGTGGAAGTGTGCCCGGTCGATTGTTTCTACGAAGGCCCCAACATGCTGGTGATCAACCCGGACGAGTGCATCGACTGCGCGCTGTGCGAGCCGGAATGCCCGGTCGATGCCATCTATGCCGAGGACGAAGTGCCGGAAGACCAGCACCAGTTCATCGCACTCAACGCCGAGCTGGCGCGCGGCTGGCCCAACATCACCGAGATGAAGGACTCGCCGGCCGATGCCGAAGAGTGGGACGGCAAGCCGCAGAAGATCAAGCTGCTCGAGCGGGATTGGCCGGCCAAGTAAGCCGACGGCGTACCTTCTACCTTCTTTTACTTACTCGCCTGTCAGGTGTTCGGCACGCAGGCCGTCGCGCTCCATCATGCGTCGCAGTTTTCCCAGCGCTTCGATCTGCAGTTGCCGCACGCGTTCGCGCGTGATGCCGACATCGGTGCCGATTTCTTCCAGCGTCAGGTCTTCGTGGCCCTGCAAGCCGTAGCGTCGCACGACGACATCGCGATGACGCTGCGACAGTTTGCCCAGCCACATCGTCACGTTGGCTTTTAGATTCTGCAGTTCAAGAACCTGGTGCGGCTCGTCGCCTGTACCTGCTGCGATGGTATCAACGACCGACATCTCGGAATCCTCGGCGGCACTCTGGTCGGTCGAAGTCACCCGGTAATGCAGATTCAACAGTCGCTTCACTTCCTTCTGCGGCTTGCCAACCTGCAGCGCAATTTCCCGTAACAACGGCTCGCGTTCCAACTGATCGCGCAATTGCTCCACTGCCCGCAGGCAGCACTGGATATCCTTGACGACGTGGATTGGGTAACGCACTGTCTGGGCATGATTCATCAGCGCTCGATCGATGGACTGTTTGATCCACCAGGTGGCGTAGGTGGAAAAGCGATAGCCCAGTTCCGGATTGTATTTTTCGACGGCACGAATCAAGCCGAGATTGCCCTCCTCCACCAAGTCGAGTAACGGCAAGCCACGATTCTGGAAGCGTTTGGCGACAGCGACTACCAGTCGCAGGTTGGATTCGATCATCTTGTTCTTGCTGGCCAGTGAACCTGCCACCACTTCACGCGCCAGTTGCACTTCCTGTTCGGCATTGAGCAAGGGGATATAACCGATTTCATTGAGGTAAAGCGTAGTCGCGTCCAGCGACAAATCAGCATCGCGGTAACGAACGGCAGCTTCTTCCACCTGGTCCGCATCGTGCGTGGACAAGTCGCAGGTATCTTTCTGGCTTTGGTATCTGGCTCCTTCCATGGCATCTTCCGTTGCGCCTTCTCTGGTGCCTTCTCTGGTGCCTTCCCTGATGCTTTCCCTGACGGCGTCTTTGTCAATGCCGGCGCCGCGCGGCTCGTCCCATCCGGGTTGGCCGGCCGTAGCGCGAACTTCCTGTTTGGATAACAGATCCTCGGAATTTTCAGCTATTTGCTTGTTGTTTTCCCTGCCATGCCTTCCTGTGAAGCTCATCGAAAAATCCTTCTTGTCTGGTTTTATATTCCTTTTCACCAACCACGTGTTTTATGCAAGAAAACCGGTATTTATCGCACTCAAACCAAGCGTGTGATGCCCCTCTGTTGTCTGGTGGTACCAATTCTTCTTTCTTTTACCTCGTACCTCTTACTTCTTATACCTCTACGCTTCGTCTTAGCTGTTCATCAACTTTCTACCTTGCGTTCAAAAACTGAACGCCACCGCAGTATAGTGAACTGAGACAGCATTGCAAAAATTTTTCACACTTTATTTTTGCGGCGGCAGGAACGTCAGCGGATCGACCGGTTTGCCATCGACACGGATCTCGAAATGCAGCTGCGGCTTGTCGATGCCGCTGGAGCCGAGCTCGGCGATCTTCTGGCCTTTCGTCACCTTCGCCTTCTCGCTCACCAGCAACGCCTTGTTGTGGGCGTAGGCGCTCAGGTACTTGTCGTTGTGCTTGATGATCAGCAGGTTGCCGTAGCGCAGCAGACCGCTGCCGGCATAGACCACTTCGCCGTCGGCGGCGGCCAGAATCGGATCGCCTTCCTTGCCGGCGATGTCGATGCCCTTGGACTCGGCACCGCCTTCGGCAAATTTGCCGACGATGTTGCCGCGATACGGCCAGGCCCAGCTGATGTCGCCAGTGCCGGTGAAGGCCGACGATGACGCCTTGGTCGCGCCGGCGCCGGCAGCGACACCGGCCACGGTAGCGCCGGCAGTTTTGGCGCCGCTGCCGAGGTTGCCGGCAACCGGAGCTGCCGTTTGCGAGGCCGCGGTCCCCGCACCTGCCGCAGCCGCGGCCGGTTCCGACGGCGGCAAGGCGGTGCGAGTCGGTTGTGAAGCCGCATCGCTTTCCGGCAGGGCCGATCGTTGCAGGCCGCCCAGACCTTGGGCCGGTCGCGCCGTGGCGACTGCGCTGTTTTCAACCGCGCGCGATTTCGCCGCGCCCGGTGCCGCCACTGCCGGACGGCTGCTGAAATTGCGCAGATCCACCAGCAGCTTCTGGCCCGGCGCCACCGTGTCGTCGGCACTGAGATTGTTGGCCTGCGCCAGCTTGTTGGGGTCGAGGTCGTACATCCAGGCGATCGCATAAATGGTTTCGCCTTCGTTGACCAGGTGCTGGCGGCCGCTGTTGAGATACAACATATCGCCCGATTGGCCGATCGGTGCCTGATAGTTGCTGCCGCACGCGGTCAGTACCAGCAAGCCGATCATCGTTATCCATTTGCGAATCTGCATGAAGCCCCTTGTGAATCTCGTGTTGTGCATGCGGGCAGGCCGCGATGGCCGCTATTGTAATGGCTGAACTCGCACGTGGCAGCTTGTCAGTACCCGTCATCTGCGATAGACAGCAGTTTTGTTTTTCCTGACATCGCCATGAGCCTGCCGCTGATTCTCGCCTCGTCGTCACCCTATCGCCGCGCGTTGCTCGAGCGCTTGCGGCTGCCGTTTGGCTGCGAACGTCCCGACGTCGACGAAACTCCGCTGCCGGGCGAAGCCGTACAAACGATGACGGCACGGCTGGCACTCGCCAAGGCGCGCGCGGTGGCGACGCGGCATCCGCAGGCGTGGATCATCGGCTCCGACCAGGCCTGCGTGCGCGACGACGACGCCACCATCATCGGCAAGCCGGGCTCATTCGACAACGCCGTTGTCCAACTGCGCGCCTGCAGCGGGCGCAGCGTCAACTTCCACACTGCGCTGGTGCTGTTCAACAGCGAAACCGGCAGGCATCTGCACAGCCATGATGTGTACCAAGTCCGATTTCGCCAACTGGCCGACGCCGAGATCACGCGTTATCTGCAACTGGAACAACCGTACGACTGCGCCGGCAGTTTCAAGGCAGAAAGCTTGGGTATCGCGCTGTTCGACAGCATGGAAGGCAACGACTTCCACAGCCTGATCGGCCTGCCGTTGATCAGCCTGTGCCGTTTGCTGCGACAGGCCGGGTTCGATCCGCTGGGTTAACCGCCCAATGAGCGCACTGCCTTGGCGAAGGCAGCGTCATATGGCGCTTCCACCGTGATGGGCCTGTTATCGAGCGGATGCGGAAACTGCAGCCGCGCGGCGTGCAGGCACAGTCGCTTGCTGCCGGCCAGTTGTTGCAGCGAAGTTTGTTCGGCACTGGCGTATTTGTCGTCACCCAGCAGCGGACAGCCAACCGACGCTGCATGCACCCTGATCTGATGCGTGCGGCCGGTCAGCGGACGCGCTTCCACCAGCGTGGCCTGCTTCAACTTGCGCAACACGCTAAATTCGGTGGTTGCATCCTTGCCATCTTCATCGACTTCCACTCGTCGTTCGCCGCCGCGCTCTGGGCCGCGCAGCAATGCGGCATCGACTTTTTTCACCCTGGCCGGCCAGCTACCGACGACGATGGCATGGTAGGTCTTGCTGACCTTTTGTTCGCGAAACGCACTCGTCAGTGCACGGCGTGCCTTGCCGGTCTTGGCCAGCAGCAGGCAGCCGGAGGTGCCTTTGTCGAGCCGGTGTACCAGCTCCAGTCCCGGCCATTCGGGATACAACTGCCGTAGCGCCTCGATCACGCCCAGCTTGACCCCGGTCCCTCCATGCACTGGCAAACCGGCGGGCTTGTCGATCACCAGCAGCTCGGCATCCTGGTACAAAATGGCCGCCCGTAACCGTTCGGCCAGTTGTTGCCCCACCGACGCCGGCTGATCTGACTCCCCGGTCCGCACGGGCGGAATCCGCACCCGGTCATCGGCATACACCCGCTGCTCAGGCTTGGCCCGCTTACCGTTGACCCGCACTTCACCTTTACGAATGATCCTGTAGATCAAAGACTTGGGAGCACCTTTTAAACGCCCTAGCAAGAAATTATCGAGCCGCTGGCCGTCCTGGTGTTCGGCCACGGCAGCCACGGTAACACCCGGCCTGAGGGTCGGTTCTTGCTTGTTGTTACTGCGCTGACTACCCATGCAACACCTGCGATGAAAGCCGCGAGTATAAGGGAGGGAAGCCGCTCTTCCGTACCGAAAGAAAGCCTTAAGAACTATCGATAACAGTTTGAAGCAGCATGGGTTAGCTGTTATATTGCCCTCGCATTTTTGCGCTGGACCAGCTAGGCCAGCCGCAGATGCCCAGGCTGCTGATTGCATACTCCAGCACCACGATGGGCCGGCAGCAAAGCGCAGCAGCAGAAATTGCACGTAACACCAAGTAACACTCGCCAGTTGCACTGGTCGTGTTGAAGTGTTGTAGCAAGTTGTAGCAACCAAGTAACAAGAACGCAGCGTAGATCCCCTTTCACACACGCCTTGCCAGTCACCAGCACCGTCGTACTGCGACGGACTGATTCGCCTCCAACGACCCGCGAACCAGAAGCCGGGACCGACAAGACCAGGTCTGCCGACCCAGAAGGCTCGGCCCCGCTTGAAACCGGATCGACTCTGCCAGTAACAAACTTTAATACCGGGTAACACCCGGCTACCAGCAACGGTTCGTGGCGCCAGCTGTTTAGACCTGAGAGCAGAGCTCTCAGGGGCTGAAGGCTCCTAAGCAAGGGCTAGCAAGGCGAGCGAACCAAACAGGCATGGGCAAGTACGGCGCGGTGAGTTACCGCCCGGAAGCGGTCGCAAGACCACGAACTATTGAATTGATGAGAGTGAGTCGGCAGGTCACAAAACTGCCGCAAAACTTTGAGAATTGGGTGGCCGGCCCACGACATCAGCCGGCAGCCGACAGGAAAAGTGACTCAACACCAATAGATCGGGATTTGATCCTGACTGGCTTGATCGTTGTGGTACGCCGTGTGTTTCCCGTTAAACCAACGGAAACACATTTATGAAACGCATTCTCGTCAACGCCACGCAAAAAGAAGAACTGCGGGTTGCTCTGGTCGATGGTCAGAAACTGTACGACCTCGACATCGAAAACCGCAACCGCATCCAGAAAAAGGCCAACATCTACAAAGGCCGCATCACCCGCGTCGAACCCAGCCTCGAAGCCGCCTTCGTCAACTACGGCGCCGACCGTCACGGCTTCCTGCCGCTGAAGGAAATCGCCCGCGAATACTACCGCCGCAACGCGCCCGACAAGGGCAGCATCCGCGAACTGATCGCCGAGGGCACCGAAGTCATTGTGCAGGTGGAAAAGGAAGAGCGCGGCAACAAGGGCGCGGCGCTGACCACCATGATCTCGCTGGCCGGCCGTTACCTGGTGCTGATGCCGAACAACCCGCGCGGCGGCATCTCGCGCCGCATCGAGGGCGACGACCGCTCCGACCTGCGCGAAGCAATGGACGCACTCAATATCCCCGACGGCATGGGCATCATCATCCGTACCGCCGGCATCGGCCGCTCCGCCGAAGAGCTGCAGTGGGACCTGAACTACCTGATGACGATGTGGACGGCGATCACGGATGCCTCGAAGAAACTCGAATCCCCTTGCCTGCTGTTCCAGGAAAGCAACGTCATCCTGCGCGCCGTGCGCGACTACCTGCGCCAGGACATCGGCGAAGTCATCCTCGACACCCAGGCCGCCTACGATGAAGCGCTCAATTTCGTGCGCCAGGTGATGCCGCAATTCGAAAGCCGCCTGCGCCTGCATTCCGGCGGCGTGCCGCTGTTCACCAACTTCCAGATCGAAAACCAGATCGAAAGCGCCTTCCAGCGCGAAGTGAAGCTGCCGTCCGGCGGCTCCATCGTGATCGATCCGACCGAAGCGCTGGTATCGATCGACATCAACTCGTCGCGCGCCACCAAGGGCTCCGATATCGAAGAAACCGCGCTGCAGACCAACCTCGAAGCCGCCGACGAAATCGCCCGCCAGTTGCGCTTGCGCGACATGGGCGGCCTCATCGTCATCGACTTCATCGACATGATGTCGCAGAAAAACCAGCGTGCGGTCGAAGACCGCGTGAAAGACGCACTCGAAATGGACCGTGCCCGCGTGCAGGTCGGCAAGATCTCGCGCTTTGGCTTGCTGGAGATGTCACGTCAGCGCCTGCGCCCGTCACTGGGTGAAACCAGCGCCACCGTGTGCCCGCGCTGCCTTGGCCAGGGCCGCGTGCGCGACATCGAATCGCTGTCGCTCGCCATCCTGCGCCAGATCCAGGAAGAAGCGAACAAGAGCAACTCGCGCGAAGTACGCGCCATCGTACCGATCAGCGTGGCCTCGTACCTGCTGAACGAAAAACGCAACGAAGTGATGCAGATCGAAACTTCGGCCCGCAAACGCGTGTTGATCGTGCCGAACTCGCACCTGGAAACGCCGCACTACGAAATCCAGAACCTCAACTCCGAAAGCGCCGGCCGTAGTTACGACATCGACGTCGAGCACGACGAAGCGCTGGACGAAGTACTGCCGCGTACGCCGGTTGTCGCCGACGTACCGGCCGTGCAAGCCGCCAAAATAATCGCCCCGCCACCCCCGGTCGCGCCGGCAACGCCTGCGCCCGCAGCTGCGGCGGCCCAAGCCGCTCCGGCTCCGCGCAAGGGCGGACTGTTGGCATTCATCTCCAGCATTTTCGGCGGTTCCTCCGCCAACGAAGAAGAAGCGCCGAAGCAGCAGGAAGCCGCAGCTGAACCCAGCCGTGGCGAACGCCGCAACGACCGCCGCGGCGATCGCAACCGCAACCGTGATCGCAGTGAACGCGGCGAGCGTGGCAATCGCAACGAACAACAACGTCGCGATCAACCACCGAAACAGCAACCGGTGACGGAAGCCGCCGGCCACGACGCTGACGAAGACGACAACAACGGCAACCGCCGCGAAGGTGGCCGCCGTCGCCGTGGCGGCCGCAACCGTAACCGCGACCGCGGTGACCGCGAGCGTCAACAGCACCCGGCCCAGCACGAAGAAACGCAGGCTGGCGAACAGGAAGCGCGCAACGAACGCCAACCACGCCCCGAGTCCCAGGATGCGCAACCGGCACATGAAGCCGAAGCTGGCGCACCTGCAGGCGATCAACGTCCAGGCCGCCGTCCGCACGACAAGCGTGGCCGCCAGCCGCGTCCGCGCCAGCGCGGCAACCGCGATGATCTGCCGCAAACGCAATCGGCTGCGGCCGATCAGCCGGTTGCTGCTGCGTCAGCAGAAGCTCCGCAAGCAACGCTGCCGCTCGACATACCGGCCGGCGAACCGGCATTCCAGGCCAGCCATGAAGCCGACGTCGCACCGGTTACCGCGTTCGCGACCGAGACTCACGCCGTTGCAGAACCTGCTGCCGTAGCCGAAACCGCCCCGGCGTATCAGACCCAGACCATCGTAGCGCTGACTGAAGCCGGCGAAACGCCGAAAGAAGAAACCGCGAAAGAGGAACCCAGGGAAGCAGCGAAGCCGGTACCGAGCAGCGAGTTCGTAATGCCGTCCTCGGTATTGATGGGCATGGACGACAACTTCATCGCACCGGTCAAACCATCGTCGCTGGCAGCCTCCGTGGCCGAGGCCGTGCAAGCCGCGGCGCTGGAAGCCGCGTTGGAATCGGCGGCGCAAGCCGCCGTCAGTCAACCAGCGCCGGCCGCAGTGCCTTCTGCCGCCGCGGTCGATGCGGCCGCACCGCGCGAACGTCGCCGTGCACCGAACGATCCGCGCAACAAGCTGCCGCAGCCATAACAAAACAGGCACTACCAGGGACTGCGCCCGCGGCGCTCGAAGCAGTCAGACCATAACTGCGGACAAGGTTTCCAGGTAGCGCTGATTCCGCTACATGAAAAAGGGCAGTCCCGACCGGGACTGCCCTTTTTCGTTAACGGCGGAAAAATTTATTGCTTGCTGTAAACCAGCGTGAAGCCGACCGTCACGGTGGGAGTGATCGACGCCAGGTTGGCCAGCATGCGCAACTGCTCCACCGCATCGGCGAGCCCAAACGCTGCCGCACCGACCAGCAATGGCTTGTCCAGGCTGACCTGCACCGCGCCATTGGCCAGTTTGACGATACGCAATTGGGCGCTGACATCGGCGCTCATGCCGTGCAATTTCACCGTGGCCGGATAAGTGCCGGAC
>DATJXP010000128.1:0-9682 GCA_035500035.1 Candidatus Acidiferrum sp.
TTGCGGCTGAAGCGCAATACCGATGGATTGCCGTCCGGATCCTTCTTCGGCGCATCGAGCAGGTAGTGGTATTTCGGATCGATCTCGCTCTTGTGCGGCACCAGTTCGCTGATCAGCGGCGCGCGGGTTTCGCGGTTGCGCGGGAACTTGCTGGCGGCCAGGAACAGGCCTGACGCGCCGTCGCGCAATACATAGGTATCGTCGACCTTCTGGCACTTGAGTTCGGGCATCGGCACCGCATCCATCTTCGGCGGCGCCGCTTCGCCGTTGCGCAGCAGCTTGCGGGTGTTCTTGCAATCGGCATTGGTGCAGCCGAAGTACTTGCCGAAGCGGCCGGTCTTCAATTGCATCTCGCTGCCGCATTTGTCGCACTCGAGCCGGGGGCCGTCGTAGCCCTTGATTTTGAACGCACCGTGCTCGACTTCGAAACCCGGGCAGTGCGGATTGTCGCCGCACACGTGCAGCTTGCGGTTTTCGTCGAGCAGGTACGAATCCATCGCCGAGCCGCAGATCCTGCAGCGATGCTTCTTGATCAACAGTCGCGATTCGGCTTCGTCGTCGGCATCGACGCTGACGGCTTCGTCGCCGCTGATCAGGTTCAGCGTGGTTTTGCAGCGCTCTTTCGGCGGCAGCGCATAGCCGGAACAGCCGAGAAACACGCCGGTGGCGCCGGTGCGGATCTGCATGTGGCGGCCGCAGGTCGGGCATTTGATGTCGGTGTCGGTCGGATCGTTGGCACGCATGCCGCCGGTTTCCGCTCCGGCCTTTTCCAGCTGTTGCGTGAAATCGTCGTAAAACGCATCGAGCACCTTGAGCCAGTTCTTGTTGCCCTGGGCGATGTCGTCGAGATTGTTCTCCATGTTGGCGGTGAAGTCGTAGTCCATCAGGTCCTTGAAGTTTTCCACCAGCCGTTCGGTGACGATGTCGCCCATCTTCAGCGCATAGAAACGGCGGTTTTCCAGCTTGACGTAACCACGCTCCTGGATGGTCGAGATGATGGCAGCATAAGTAGAAGGACGACCGATGCTGCGTTTTTCCAGCTCGCGCACCAGCGACGCCTCGGTGTAGCGCGCCGGCGGCTTGGTGAAATGCTGCATCGGCTCGAGCTCCTGCAATTTGAGCGCATCGCCGACTTTCAAATCCGGCAGCACGACGTCTTCCTCGTCGCGCGACGGGAACACGCGGGTGTAACCGTCGAACTCCATGATGCGGCCCTTGATCTTGAGACCGTAGTCACCGGCAGTGATATCGACCGTGGTGCTGGTGTAACGCGCTGGCATCATCTGACAGGCGACGAACTGCTGCCAGATCAGGTTGTACAACCGCACCGCATCGCGCTCCAGCGCGTTCAATGCGGGCGAATTCTCCAGCACGCGCACGTCGGACGGGCGGATCGCTTCGTGCGCTTCCTGCGCGCCTTCGCGGCTGCTGTAAACATTGGGATTGGACGGCAGGTACTTGTCGCCGAAACTCTGCTTGATGTAGTCGCGGCAGGCAGCGACGGCGTCAGTGCTCAAATGCGTCGAGTCGGTACGCATATAGGTGATGAAGCCGGCTTCGTACAGACGCTGCGCCATCATCATCGTCTTCTTGACGCTGAAGCTGAGTCGGGTCGATGCCGCCTGCTGCAACGTCGAGGTAATAAAAGGCGCGCGCGGCTTCGACGTGGTCGGTTTGTCTTCGCGACCGGTGACGGCAAATGCTGCCGGCTGCAGTTCGGCCATCGCCGTGCGCGTGAGCGCTTCGTTGACCGGTTTGAATTCCTTGCCCTTGTGGGTGACGACCTGGAACTTCAGTGCGTCTTTCAGCTTGGCTGCCAGCAACTGCGCGTACAACTCCCAGTATTCTTCCGGCACGAAGGCGCGGATTTCCTGTTCGCGTTCGACCAGCAGTCGCACCGCCACCGACTGCACGCGGCCCGCGGACAGCCCACGCGCTACTTTCGCCCACAACAGCGGCGACACCATGAAGCCCACCACACGGTCGAGAAAACGGCGTGCCTGCTGCGCTTCGACGTGTTTCATGTCGATGTCGCCCGGCTCGGCGAAGGCGGCTTCGATGGCTTTCTTGGTGATCTCGTTGAACACCACGCGTTTGTAGCGTGACGGATCGCCGCCTATCGCTTGCTGCAAGTGCCAGGCGATGGCCTCGCCTTCGCGGTCCAAGTCGGTCGCCAGATAGACGTGATCGGAACTCTGCGCCAGCTTCTTCAGTTCGCTGACGACTTTTTCCTTGCCGGGCAGGATCTGGTAGTTGGCCTTCCACTTCTTGCCGGGATCGATGCCCATGCGGGCGATCAGTTGTTCCTTGGCCTTGCGTGCCTTGTGTACCACTTTCTGGGCGGCACTGAGCTTGCGCGTTTCCGCCGCTGCTTGCGCGCGCGCCTTGACGTCCACCCCTTCGCCGCTGCCGCTCACCGGCAGGTCGCGAATGTGGCCGATCGACGACTTCACGATGAAGTCTTTCCCCAGGTATTTGTTGATTGTTTTTGCTTTCGCCGGGGATTCGACTATGACGAGGTTCTTTGTCATTGCCTCTGGTTTTCCCTTTAAATTCAATAGGTTGAAACTAACTACCGGTTGGCCACGGTCCTTGGCCCTTTATAGAGGGGCGGCATTAAAGCATGGAAATCGGAGTCGGAGTCAAATTTCACCGTAAAGGTCGTGATCCGCTTTGCATTGCCGCTCCCACCAGTGAAAGCTATAGTCGCGGCAATCCAGAATCACGGTTCTATATGGATGACGACCCTCATTTATTACCACGATGAGTGCCTGCTTCACGACCCAGGTCAGGGACATCCGGAGTGTGCCGAACGCTTGCAAGCCATCCTCGCTGCCTTGCGAACCTCCTCCTTTGGCGACCAGCTGCAATGGCTCGATGCGCCGCTCGGCACCCGGCAGCAGGCATTGCTGGCGCACAACGAAGCCTTGTGGGACGAAGTGACGGCTGCGGCGCCCGCCAGCGGACGCCATGCACTCGATCCCGACACCGTGATGTCGCCGGGTTCGCTGGGTGCGGCGCTGCGCGGGGTTGGCGCGGCATGTGCCGGCATCGACGTACTACTGCATGGCGACATCAACCACGTGTTCTGCCTGACCCGCCCGCCCGGCCACCACGCCACCCGCAAACGCTCGATGGGGTTCTGCATCTTCAACCAGGTGGCGATCGCTGCGTTGCATGCAATGAAGCAATACAACATCGAACGCATCGCCATCGTCGATTTCGACGTGCACCACGGCAACGGCACCCAGGACATCATCCTCGGCAAGCCAGGCTTGTTGTACCTGTCGACCCACCAGTATCCGCACTATCCGGGCAGCGGTTCGCAGCAGGAAAACCTCGGCGGCAACATTCACAACGTGCCGCTGGCGCGCGAAACCGAAGACACGCAATACCAACGTGTGTTCTCGCGCGAAGTGCTGCCGGAACTGCACGCCTTCGCGCCGCAGTTGCTGCTGGTGTCGGCCGGCTTCGATGCGCATCGCCAGGATCCGCTGGCCGGACTGTTGCTGACGGAAGCGACCTACCACTGGCTGGGCATGCAACTGCGCGCGATTGCCGACAAGCATTGCCACGGCAGATTGCTGTCGGTGCTCGAGGGCGGCTATAACCTCGACGTGCTGGGCTCGAGCGTGGCGGCCTACTGCGAAGGCGCGCTGGGCAAATCCTAGCTCAGCGAACTCTCGGCCAGCTTGCGTTCAAAGGTCGTCAGCGCCCTGCACAGCTCGGCGTATTGTTCGCGCAGCAATGTCACCTTGCCGGCAACCGCATCGCTGTGCTGCTGCTTGCCGGCCAGTTCGAATTCGCGGCACAACGCGGCGAAGCGATGACCGCCCATCGACAAACACATCGACTTCAGCGCATGTGCGGCGGCCCCGAGCTGTTCGTGCATGCCTTCCCGCTGCATTTGTACTACTTCGTCGAGCGCACGCGCCGAATCCTGCAGGAATACCTGGATGATGCGGCCGGGCACGGCGCCGGAGTCGGCAATTTCAGCCAGTTCGCGCAGCACGGTATCGTCCAGCACCTGCTGCGCTACGCCCGCCGCTGCCGGATGCTGCGAAGCTGCCTGCACCCTGTTGAAGAATCCGGCATTGCGGCAACGCCACAGCACGGCGCGAATCTGCTCGTATTTGTAGGGCTTGGTCAGGTAGTCGTCCATGCCCACTGCCAGCGCACGATCGCGTTCGCTGGCGATGACGTTGGCGGTGAGCGCGACGATGGGTACCGGCTCGCTGCCGCTGTCGCGCTCGTATGCGCGGATCAGTCGCGTGCTTTCGTAGCCGTCCATCACCGGCATGTGGCAATCCATGAACACCAGATCGAACCGTTGCTGCCGGCAACTCTCGAACGCCAGCTTGCCGTTGCCGACGGTAGTGACCCGGCACCCGGCCTTCGCCAGCATCATCTCCGCCACTTGTTGATTGACGCGATTGTCTTCGGCCAGCAACACGTGCAGGCCCAGCGGCTCGCCGTCGTCGCCGTCATCGGCTGCCAGAGCGGCATGATGCTCTGGCTCCACTCGCAACTCCTGCAGCGCACGCTGCAATTCGGCGCGCTGCAGCGGGTAACCGGTGAACACACACTCCGCGCCGAGATGTTCGCGTTCGAGCGTCGTCAGCAAACGGTCTTCCGCCACGCATACCACCTGCAAGGGCGCGGTCAGCAACGGACGTACCGCGGCCACCAGCGCGGCCTGTTCCGCCACGCTGGCATGCACGCACAGCACCAGCAGCCACGGCGCCGGCACCTGTTCCACGAGTCGCGCCGCGTTGGCCTGGGCACCTTCGCCATAGTGGTAATCGTGCACCGTCACGCCATGGGCAGCGAACAGGCTTTCCAGTTGCGACTTGCCGACGGCATCGGCCACCACCAGCAATTCGCCGTGACGACACAGTGCCGTCAACTCCGAACGCGCTTCCGTCAACGGCCGTCCGAATTGCAGCGGCAATTGCAGGGTAAAAGTCGAACCGCGATGCTTGACGCTGTCGGCGACTATGCTGCCGCCCAGCATCCCGGCCATGTGCCGGCTGATGCTCAAGCCGAGTCCGGAACCGCCGCGCTCGCGCGTGGTGGAACTGTCTTCCTGGGTGAAACTGTCGAACACACTGGCCAGCTTGTCGGCTTCGATGCCGACACCGGTGTCTTCCACTTGCAGCAGCAACTGCACCTCGCTGTCGGCGTCAGCCGCCGACGCTTGCAAGGCCAGCGTGACGCGGACGTGGCCGCTGTCGGTGAACTTGACCGCGTTGCCGAGCAGGTTGATCAGTATCTGGCGGAACTTGTCGGCATCGCACACGACTTGCTGCCTGAGTTCGGCCAGTTGCGGCTGCAGCAGGAAACGCAGACCGCGCGCGCGGATCTGGCCGGTGAACAGCGCGCACGTGCGCGCCACCAGGTCGGCCAGATCGAACGCAACCGGATGCAACGGCATCTTGCCGGCTTCGAGCCGCGAGTAATCGAGCACGTCGTTGATCAGGCTCAGCAGCACTTCGCCGGATTCGTGCGCGCTCTGCACGTAGTAGCGTTGTTCTTCGTTGAGCGACGTGCCGGCCAGCAGTTCGGTCATGCCGAGGATGCCGTTCATCGGCGTGCGGATTTCGTGGCTCATCATCGCCAGGAATTCGCTCTTGGCACGACTGGCCTGCTCCGCCCTGTCCTTTTCCTGCGTGCTGGTGCGCAGCGCGCGTTCCAGTGCGCGATTGGCGTCCTGGATGTCGAGCGTCCTGATCTGGACGGTCTTCTCCAACGACGAACGGTACTTGTCGAGGTGCTCGTCGCGCACCTTGATCTCGCTCAGCATGTCGTTGAAGCCGGCGATCAGCTGGCCCAGTTCGTCGAGCGCGGTGATCGGCACCTTGACGTTGAAATTCTTGTTGAGCCGCACTTCATCGACGGCGCGCTTGAATTCGCTGAGCGGATCCGAGATGACCCGGTGCAGCAGCGCGATCAGCACGCAGCTGGCGATGACGGACAGCGCCAGCACGACCAGCACGATCACGATGAAGGCAACGTTCTTCAGCAGATAGAGCGTGAAGGCCGCCGTCGCCAGCGACAGCGTGACGAAGACGACGACCAGACTGATGACGACGAGTTTGGTTCTGATCGAAGAGTTTTTCAGGCCGTCCAGGATGGCATGCGACACGGTCCGGCCGGTCTTTCTCATTACTGCACTTGCCTCGAGCTGATACTGCCAACGACGTCAGCGTATGACGAAATCAAAATAGCGTCCCGGCCAGGGTTCCTGCAACAGCGTGAAATGCCACCACTCCTCTTCGACACCGGCGAAACCGGCCGCGCTCATCACGCTGCGCAACAACAACCGGTTGGCGCGTTGTTCGGCACCGACGCCGGTCGATGACGGCCACGACAACAGGTCGAAGAAATCGAACTCGGTGCCCATGTCGAGTTCGTTGCCGCTGAAGGCATCGATCAGCGTGAGATCGACCGTGCTGCCGCGCGAATGACTGCTCTGCTTTACCAGGTAGCCCTGCGGAAACAACTCGTGCTTCTGCAGGCTGGGATAGAAGCGGCCCTGCATGCGGACGTCGGCAGCGTCGAGCGCCCAGCGGCCGAAGAAATCGACCGCGCGTTGCGGCCGGTAGGCGTCGAATACTTTCAGCGCCAGGCCGGAGTAGCTGAGCTCGCGTTGCGCTCTTGCCAGCGCCTGTGCCGCTTCCAGCGTCAGGATCAATCGCGGCGCCTCGTAACCGGGAATGCGTTCGCCGACGAAATTGTCGCTGCCGTAATACCGCACGTCTTCGACCACATCAGGCATGACCTCGCGCAAGTGCACGAAGTTGTCAGGAATTTCGGCATGATGTTCGACCGCCGAGAAGGCGGACAGTTTGAGAGTCATGGCGCTGTCAGGTTGGATGATGCCGGCAAGTATATTGCCTTTTGCTACTTGCCGGCGGGCAAATCCGACGCCAGCACGAAACTGCCGCTGGCGCTGCCGCGATAGGCAGTACCGTGCAGCCATTGGTAACTGGCGTCGAACAACCGTTCGGCACCGTGCTCCCACATCGCGTTGTGCGAAGCGCACGCCAGTTCGACCAGCACCTTGCTGGTGGAGCCAATATCCGCGTACAACTCGCGCACACGTTGCGGATTCACTTGGCCGTCGGTCTGCCCTGTCACCATCAATACCGGAGTCTGGGTGGCGGCAACTTCGGTCGGCGTCCAGCCAAAGGTCGGCACGCGCGGTGCGCGACGCACGCCGCTGCCCCACTTGGCGCCCACCGGATCCGACGCCAGCATCTGGCGCCAAACCGCATCGGCCACTACCGGCTCGTATTGGCCGCTGCACGGCGCCTGACCGTCCCACTGCTTGAGAAAATCCTGCTGCGATTGTTTGGTGACCGCGGCACCGGCGAGCAACGCTTCGGTGGCTTTCGCCGCCGCCTGCCGGTTATACGCCGGCGCCAGCACCACGACGTTGGCGATCTTGTCCGGATGCGCATGCGCATAACCGAGCGTGCGCGGACCGCCCTGCGACCAACCGACCAGATGCACCTTGTCGACGTGATGGCGCTTGCGGATGAAATCGACCACGGCGTCGATGTCATGCCAGTCGGATTCCACCGTAGTCAACGCCGTCGCTGTCGTGGCGGGGCAACTGTCGCCAAACTCCTGCTTCTGCGGTTCCTCGCCGAGATTGCAGCGATTCTCCATTGCCGACGGACGCGTGGAGCGACCGTAGCCGGTCATGTCGGTGGCATAGGTGATGAAGCCGCGCTGGGCCAGGTAGGCCATCCAACTGTGGCCTTCGAGCGGCACGTCGAACGCCACTTCGGCCGGCGTGCCGGCGCCATGCACGAACAGCACGGGAATTTTTTCGCTTGCCGACGCGGTGACGACTTCGCGCACGTAGAGCGAAAGCGGCTTTCCGCTGGTGGCGGGCGCGGTCGACTGCACCGTGACCTTGTGATCGCTGCGCTGCACTGACGTTTGCGCCATTGCCGGCAGCGTGCACAACATCAACGCGGCGACTTGCATGATCTGCTTTTTCATCGGCTGCCTCCTGTGGAAGTTGCCGCAGCCTAAGCTGCCGGCGCCCGCGGTTCAAGCCGGCGCTGAAATTGCCACGGGCGGCAGCCACGCCGATAATGCGGCCGACTCGACATTACCGTGGAACGACCCGATGAAGCTTTATGCCCAGGACAACAGCGTGCTGATGGAAATCAGCAGTATCGAACGCAAAGGCAACGAACTGGTGGTGAAAGGCAAGGTGTTCGGCGCCATGCCGCTGGTGGCACGGCTGAAACCGGCCGAGGCCCGCAAGGGGCTGAAGCTGCTTGGCTTCAAGCTGGTGCTGTTCCTGCTGACTTTCCTGTGGCGTGAGTGAACACGTGACGATCAGTTGTCGGCAGCGGATATCTGCTGCAGCAATGCGTTGATCTGGCTGATCAGTTCCAGATTCTTGCCGGCCAGGCTCAAGGCACGGCGCGCATGGCCGGCCGCATCGTCGTTGCGATGCTGGCGATAACGGATCAGCGCCAGTTGATACCACAACTGCGCATCGCGCGGGCTGATGCGCAGCGCACGTTCGCACAGTGCGGCAGCACGATCGAGCTGACCGGCCGCAATCGCCGACTGTACCGATGCCAGCAACGTCGACGCCGGCGTGGCAGGTGCCGGCTTTGCTTCCGGCGGTGGTACCGGCTCCGGCGCTGATGGTTGCTCAGGCGGCAATACAGGCTGCGATTCGACCACTGGCGCCGGCTTTTGCGCCGGTGGTGGTACCGGTTGTTGTGCCGGTGGCGGCGAAGACCGCGACGGCTCGCGCACCAACGGCGGTGTAACGGTACAGGCCGTCACCAGCGTCAACGTGAACATCAACAAGGCACGCTGCAGCATCGTCACAATCTCTTGAAGCGGTCGAGCACGCGACCGAAGAACGATTCGTTGACTTCACAACTGGAATTCACGTCCGGCTGCTGGTCCGGCAGGAACGGCAGATTGACGGTAGTGCTGCAATCGCGCTGCGCGGTGCTGGCGGTGGCAGGCACTTTTTCCCACGTGACTTCCGCCGGAGCCGGCACTTGCCGCGGCTGGATGTCGAGCGCTTGCATCAAGGTAGTCCACACCTGCAACGCGCCGGTGGCGCCGGTGAGGCCGGTGTCCTGGTTGTCGTCATGCCCTACCCACACCACGCCGACCAGGTCGTTGCCGTAACCGGCGAACCAGCTGTCGCGCAGATCGTTGGTGGTGCCGGTCTTGCCGGCCAGCGGCAAATGCCCAGCCAGGTTTTCCGCGGCATATTTTGCCGTACCGCGCACGAACACGCCTTGCAACGCCTGCTCGAGCAGCCACACCGCGGATGCATCCGCCACCTGCTTGTTGACGATGCCGTAGAACGCCAGCGGCTTGCCGTCGGACGTCGTCACCGCTTCCACCGCACGCAGCGGCGAGCGGAAGCCGGAGCTCGCCAGCGTCTGGTACATCTGCGCCACTTCGATCGGCGTCATGTTGACGGCACCGAGCAACAGCGACGGATACGGCTTGGCATCGCCGTTGTAGCCGAGCCGCGTCAACGTGTCCTTGACCTTGTCCACCCCGAGCTTGAGGCCGAGATCGACGGTGGCCAGATTCAGCGAACGCTGCAGCGCATCGAACAGGTAAACGTCGCCGTTGGCGTCGTGTTCGTAGTTCTGTGGCCGCCACTCGTCGCCGTTCGGTT
>DATJXP010000129.1:0-2670 GCA_035500035.1 Candidatus Acidiferrum sp.
TGGCCCGCAAATTCACCGACGATCTGCATCTTTATCATGAAGCGGCCTGCGATCTGCAGACGGCCGAAGAACATGGGCGGCTCGATGTCGCGGAAACCTTGTTGCGGGTACAGCGGCTTGCGCCGCAAGGCGTTCGCCTCGACAGCCCCGCCATGATTGCGGCGTTCAATGGCCCCGAGGTCGAGGACCGCATCAAGTTGCTGCTGGAGAACAGCGTCGCCAGGCAGCGCAAATTCAGACCGCTGCTGTACGTGGTCATGCTGGCGGTACTGAGCCTGTTGATGGTCGATCCGCTGCACCACGGCGCCGAGTGGGTGCTGTTGCGGTTGCCGTAAGTCCGGCCAATTCTTCGACGAATCGTTCATTTCTTTTGGTTATCCCCTTGCATTGGAGGTCATGATGAAAATGGTCAATACGACTCGTGGGTCGCGAGCGGAGCAGTCCCTTCGCCGAAGCAAAGCCCGCACCGGTGATTGGCGGTTCAAGCTTTCCCGGCTGGCGCTCGGTATCGGTGCCGGCGGCTCGATGCTGGCGGCGGCGTCGGCATTCGCGGCCAACAAGGGAGTCGAGGAAATCGTGATCGAGGAAAACCGGCCCACCGATTACACGGCAGACCAGAGCTCCATCGGCAAGTTCACCGAAACGCTGGTCGATACGCCGCAATCGATCACGGTGTTGACCAAGCAATTGATGGAAGACCGTGGCGCGATGTCGTTGACCGACGCCTTGCGCAACGTGCCGGGCATCACGCTTGGCGCCGGCGAATTCAGCTGGCAGGGCAACAACCCCAACATCCGCGGCTTCAACGCCCGCAACGACATGTTCCTCGACGGCATGCGCGATTTCGGCAACTACGATCGCGATCCGTTCAATCTCGAAAGCGTCGAAGTGTTGCAAGGCCCGTCATCGATGATGTTCGGCCGCGGCTCCACCGGCGGCATCATCGACCAGGCCAGCAAGCAGCCGTTGGCCGAGTCGTTGCGATCGTTGCACGTGAACCTCGGCAATGCCGATACCCGCCGCATCACCGCCGATTACAACGAACCGCTGACCAGCGACGTCGCGTTTCGCATCAACCTGCTCAAGCATGACGGCGGCGTGCCGGGTCGCGACGGCGCCGATACCGATCGTTACGGCGTTGCGCCCAGTCTCGCCATGCAACTGGGTTCCGCCACCAAGCTGACGCTGAGTTACATGAAGCAACACAGCGATGTCGTGCCCGACTACGGTCTGCCGTGGCTGGCCGGCAAGCCGGCCAACGTCGATCGCAGCAATTACTACGGCTTCGACGACGACTTCATCAACACCGATGCCAGCATGGGCACGGTGAAGCTCGATCACGTGTTGAACCAGGACAATCGGCTGCAGGCGCTGGTACGTTACGCCGATTACAGCCGCAGCACGCGCATCACCGAACCGTTGCTGGTGGGCTCGCCGACTGCCACCACGCCGCTCGATACCGTCGTGGTCAACCGCAACGTGTTCCGCGGCGAGAGCGATGAACGCATCTTCCAGGGCCAGCTCAACCTGGTCAGTCATTTTCAGTTTGGCGGCGTCGAGCACGCGGTGGTCAGCGGTATCGAAGCGTCAGAGGAAACGTCGTCGCCGGGTTTCGGTTTCGCGCTGGGCGTGCCGACCACGCCGTTGCTGCATCCGGTCGATCAGCCGTTCAGCAGTACCGGCATCGCCTGGCGCCTGCTGTCGCATTCCGATGCCGACAGCCAGGGCGCCTTCGTGCTCGACACCATCAAGTTCAACTCGCAATGGCAAGTGGTGGCGGGCATCCGCTGGGACCGTTTCCACATCGATTACAACGCCGACCGCTACAACGACGACGGCACTTTCCGCAGCAGCGAGCATATTCCGCGTACCGATACCAAGCCCAGTTACCGTGCCGCGCTGCTGTACAAGCCGAGCGAGCAGGGCACGCTGTATCTCGGTTGGGGCACGTCGTTCAATCCATCGGCGGAGGGACTGTCGTTCATCAACAGCGGCCGCAACCTGACCATCGGCGATTCCAAACTCGATCCCGAGAACAACAAGAGCCTCGAAGCCGGCCTGAAATGGCAACTGTTCAACAAGGCGCTCGATCTCGATACCGCGGTGTTTCACATCGAGAAAGAAAACGCCCGCGTGCCGGATCCGACCACGCCGGGTTACGACATCCTTGCCGGCAAGCAGACGGTCACCGGTTTTTCGTTCACGGCCACCGGCCGTCTCAACCAGAATTGGGCCGTCAGCGGTGGCTATACCTACCTCGACAGCGAGCAGGCCAAGACCACGCAATTGACGGTATTGCCAGGCACGCCGTTGGCAAACGTGCCCAGGAACTCGTTGTCGGCATGGGTGAGTTGGACGCCGGTCATGGCGCTGCAGTTCGGCGTCGGCGGCCGTTACGTCGGTGACCGGCTTGCCGTCATCACCCAGCCGGTCAAGGAAGTACCGGGTTACTGGGCCTTCGATGCGATGGCCAAATACCAGGTGACGCAGCATTTCAGCGCCAAACTCAATTTGACCAACCTCACCGACAAGTATTATTTCGACCAGTTGCATCCGTTCCATGTGGTGCCGGGCCCCGGTTTCGGGGCAGTATTGGCGCTCGATCTGGACTACTAGTCGATGAGGCGACACCGCAGATGCTCATCTGCATTCCCGGCGTGCTCGATGGCG
>DATJXP010000130.1:0-4058 GCA_035500035.1 Candidatus Acidiferrum sp.
TGCCCAACCTGCACATTCTCGGCATGTGGTTCAACTTCAGCGTCAGCGCGGCGTTGATCATCTACTTTGTGGTCAAGCTGGCGACCGAACTGCGTGCGCGCGAAGAACGTCTGCGCCGGTACCGCGAAGAGACGCTGCGCAACGAGCAGATCGTCGCGGTGGCGACGCAGGCCGCCGGCACCGCGCACGCGCTCGGCACGCCGCTGGGCACGATGGCCGTATTGCTGAAAGACCTGGTACGCGAACATGCCGGCGAGGCATCGCTCGCACGTGACCTCGCCACGCTGCAACAGCAGGTGCAGCACTGCCGCGGCGAACTGCAAACGCTCGTGCGCAAGGCCGACTTCAAGCAGCAACGGCGCGAACGCATCGCGCTCGCGGTATTCCTGCAGCGGCTGCTACAGCAGTGGCAACTGCTGCGACCGGAAGTGCAATGCAAGTTCGTCATGCAAGCAGGCCCAGGCCCCATGCTGTCATTGGACTCCACGCTGGAGCAGGCGCTGATCAATCTGCTCAACAACGCCGCCGACGCAGGGCCCGACGGCATCGGCATCGATGCCGGCTGGAACCAGACCCACTGGCAATTGCAGGTGAGCGATCAAGGCTCCGGCATCGCGCGCGAGCTGCGCGAACAACTCGGCACCACCTTCGTCACCAGCAAGCCCGGCGGCTTGGGCATGGGCCTCGTGCTGAGCCAGGCCACGCTGAACCGGCTCGGCGGCAGCGTCAGCCTGTATCCGCGGCAGCCGAAGGGCACGTTGACGGTGATCGAGTTGCCGCTGGAGCCGGCGCATGACTGACACCACGCTGCTGGTGCTCGACGACGACGCCGTGTTCGTCGAAGTGCTGACGCGCGCGCTGCAACGGCGCGGCTACCGCGCGCTCGGCGCCACCGACAGCGCGGCCGCGATCGCGCAGGCACGAGCCACGCCGCCGCAGTACGCCATCGTCGATCTGAAGATCGCGCAGGAAAACGGGCTCGACTGCATAGGTCCACTGCTGGCCGTCAACCCGGCGATGCACATCCTGATGCTGACCGGCTATGCGTCTGTCGCTACCGCGGTGACCGCGATCAAGGCCGGTGCGTTCGACTACGCCTGCAAGCCGCTCGATGCCGACGAGATACTGGCCAAGCTCGGCCTCGGCAGCGAGCAATCATCCGTGCCGGCGGCGGTGGAAACACCATCGACGCTGTCGGTCAAACGCCTGGCCTGGGAACACATTCAGCGGATGCTGCAGGAGCACGACGGCAACATCTCCGCCACCGCGCGCGCGCTCGGCATGCATCGCCGCACGCTGCAGCGCATGCTGCAGAAACGTCCGGTCAAACAATAGCCTTCCGGCTGCGACGTTATGTCGCATTGCCGGAACCGACTCCCGTCAGCAACATGCGCCATCCCAATCAAGATGGAGCTCACCCCCATGTCCCACCGTTGCCATATCCGCCCACTGCCACTCGCCCTGGCCATGCTGATGACCGCCTCGCTGGCGCAGGCCCACACCACGCTGGAAACACCGGCGATGAGCGAAGGCGTGCGCGTGCTCAACAATGAACAGATCGGCCACGCCTGCGGCGCCGGCACCAGCGTGATCGGCACTTCGGTGGTATTCCCGGACGGCAAGGACTCGACCCTGCTCGTCAATGGCGCGCCTTATAACGGCACGCTCAGCGACTTCATCAGCAACTGGGGACCCAACATCCAGCCGCTGCTCAACCATGCCGTATTCAATTACATCGACGAGAAGAACGACGCCAACGGCAATGTGGTCGGCTTCCAGGCTGGCGGCGGTGCCGGCATGCCCGATCACATGGTGGCCTACGTTCCGTTCCGCGTGAACGCGACCAACTTCAATCCTGCGTCGTGTGCCACCAGCGTCAAGTTCCATGTCAGCATCGTCGACATCTGCAAGATCACCGACGGCACCCACATCCATGATGCCGGCGTCGCCAACTTCTGGACTTCCAACACGCTGAGCACCAACTACGACAGCAGCTCGGCCAGCGAAGACGCCGCCAGCCTGACCATCAACCGCAACCTTGCCGCCAACCCGTTGCCGGCTTCGTGCGGCGGCGTCGGCACCTCGGTGGACGTACGCAACTCGGCACTGCAGCTCAACCGCGACATGCCGATCCGCATCAATGGCACCACGGTATGGCCGCAGCCGTGACTCCGCTGAAATCATTCGCATTGGCCGCCGCCTTGTCATTGGCGGTCCCGCCGGCGGTGCTGGCCCACAGCGCCAGCGCCACCATGGATCCGGCCGGCAACACGCCCACCTTCACCGGGCTGGCGCGCGTCACCTGTTTCGACGACGGTTCCGGACCGCCGGCGCTGCTCTATGCGCACGTGCGCGACAACTCGCCGCCGGTCAACGGCCTGCTGGTCAACTTGCAGATATTGAAAGGCACGCAAGCGCTCAGCATCACCGATCCCGTGTCCGGCGACGCCAACTACAGCGACGCGCTGCAACTGCAGGGCGGCGCCGGCGTATACACGCTGATATTGAACAAAACCGCGACCGGCGCGCGCAGCTTCGATATCGAATACCACTGCCTCACCGCCGCCGGCGACCACACCGGCACCGACATCATCGTGGACCAGTTCAAGTGAAGAACCTGTTGTTGCTGCTGTTGATCGTGCTGCTGCCGGGTTGTCACGCGGTGGAACCGTGGCAACGCGAAACGCTGGCCAAGCCGGTGATGGCGGTGACGCCGTTGCCGCTCGACGCTACGCGCAATGCGCACGTGCAGCAAAGTCGCGAAGCCGGCGCGCACGCGGCGGCGGCCGGCGGTGGCGGCTGTGGCTGCTACTGACCACGGCGGCCGCAGGCTGTCGTCGGCACTGCAGGCTCTCACCGCATCCGCGCTGTTGCTGCCGGGCGTGCAAAGTGCATTGGCCCAGGACACCACGGGCGATTCCGCCAACGTCCAGTTCTCCAGCTTCTCCGAAGGCCGCCGCAACACCGCGCTCGACACGCGCGCCGATCCACTGCATGCCTACACCGTCGAACTCAACGCCACCAAAATCCTGCCCGACGGCAATGCACTGCATGTCGGTCTGTTGCAGGACAGTTGGTCCGGCGCGACGCCGGTGACGGTGGCACCCGCGGCGTTCGGCGGCAATCGTCCGGTGTTGGTCAATGCCGGCAGCGGCACCGCCGTGGCCGGCGCTTCGCCGGTGGTCAACGGTTCGCTGCTGCTGGATCGCACGCTGCGGCCCGTGCAAGGCGGCGGCGACGAACTGGTGCTGTCGTCGGCTTCGCCTGAGGTGCGCAAGCAAGTCGAACTCGGCTACGACATCAACGCGCCCACTCGGCATCACGCTGTCGATGCCGGCTATTCCACCGAACCCGATTTCCGTTCGTGGCACGCCGACTGGCACAGCCGGTTCGACTTCAACCGCCAGCAGACCACGCTGGCGATCGGCGCCGGCTACGTGCACAGCGACATCGACGCCAGGCTGGATCCGGCACTGCTGCCCTATCTCAGCCTCGATCCGGATTCGCCCTCCTATCATCGCAATGGCGCCAACGTAACGATGCAAGGCGTACGCACCGATCGCAACCTGTCGCTGGGATTGACGCAAGTGCTGAATCACGACGCCGTCATCGACATCAGCGCCAGTGTCGAGGCCAGCGATGGACTGCTGTCGAATCCGTACAAGGCGATGACGGTATTGTTCGTGCCGCCGGAAGCGCTGGCCGCCGGCGCCGGCACTTTCAGCGCCGACGTGCGCGCGTTGCCGGAGCAGCGCCCCGACGAACGCCGGCAGCAAAGCGTCGATGTGCGCTACGTGCAGTACTTCGGCGCCACCGACGCGGCGCTGCACGTCGATGCCGGCTACAGTCACGACGACTGGGGCATCGCCAGCGGCAGCATCGAACTGCAATGGGTACAGCCACTCGGCAACTGGCAGCTCTCGCCTCGAGTACGCTGGTACAGCCAGACCGCCGCCGACTTTCATGCGCCCTACTTGGTGACGCCGCAGCATTTTCGCGCGATAGCCCGTGACAGCCAGGGCCGCGAGTTGTGGCACGACACCGCCAATGCCAACCTG
>DATJXP010000131.1:0-4975 GCA_035500035.1 Candidatus Acidiferrum sp.
TATTCGCTGCGTAGACATGAGGCGCCCACCCTGTCGGGCTGCTTTGTACGTTTGACCTGACTTGGCGGCTGGTACAACGCACGCAACGGCGGCTTCAGCCTCGCTGCCCTCTTCGGTGCTTGTACACACCTCGATGGCATCGAGGCTTGCGCCTTGTTGCCTCTGACAGTGGTTGAGCGGAGAGAACTGGATCGAGCGTATGTTCGAGCGTTTATTTCTTAAACGTCGAAGGCAGCGGACGCTCGAACAGGCGACGGCGGACGACGGTCACGCAGCAACCCGGTTCGGAAGAGAACCGGGGCGCGGAGTGAGCATCGGGAGCCGTTGCCCGCCATTGCTTGCCGCGGAAGTCATCCGGCTCCACGTCAGGTTGAAGAGGTGGTCCCAGACGCCTGCGCAGCGAATAGTTAGCGGAGCGGGCGTCTGGGGCCGCCTCTGCGCAAAACTCAACGTCCGGTCGAATCGTCAAAGACGCTCGAGCGCCGCCAGCACGATGTTTTCGGTAAGCAGTTGCGGCAGTACTTCGGCCGGCTTCGACGCATCGGCCGGGTACATCAGGTACAACGGCACGCCGCTGGTCTGGTACTGCTTCAGCACGGCCGTGATGGCGGGATCGTTGTTGGTCCAATCGCCTTTCAGGTAAGTGACGCCCTTCTGTTTCAGCGCCTCGGTGACGGTTTGCGTGCCGAGTGCCACGCGTTCGTTGACGAGACAGGTGATGCACCACGCCGCCGTCATGTTGACGAACACCGGCTTGCCGGCGGCGCGCAGCTCCTGCAAGCGTGCCGCGGTGTAGGGCTCGTAGTTGTCGCCGGTTTCCGCAGTTGCCGTCGCAGCGGCCGCGCGCGGCTGCATGAACGGCGAAAACAGCGAACCGGCGGCGGTCGCAACGCATAGCAGGATCAGCACCAGACTGGCGTGACGCCACCAACCACTGGCTTCATGCCGGCCCTGGTACAGCCAGCACGCCAATGCCAGCACCACGCAACCGCCGACCACCAGTGCCATCGCATTGGTGTCGGTCTGCTGGCCCAGCACCCACAACAGCCACACCACGGTGGCATACAGCGGAAACGCCAGCACCTGGCGGAACGTCAACATCCACGGCCCCGGCCGCGGCATCAGTTTGGCCAGCCCCGGCAGGAACGACAGCACGACGAACGGCAGCGCCATGCCGAAACCCAGCGCGAGAAACACGATCAGCGCCACCGGCAACGGCTGCGTGAAGGCAAAGCCGAGCGCCGCGCCCATGAACGGCGCCGTGCACGGACTCGCCACCACTGCGGCCAGCACGCCGGTGAAGAACGAACCGGCATAGCCTTCCTTCTCCTGCAGCTCCGAACCAACGCCCATCACCGAGGTGCCGAACTCGACCACGCCCGACATCGACAGCCCCATGACAAAAAACAGGAACACCAGCGCCGCCACGAACCACGGCTGCTGCAAGTGGAAACCCCAGCCGGCCGCGGTGCCGCCGGCACGCAACGCCAGCAGGATCGCCGCCAGCGCTACGAACGACAGCATTACGCCCGCCATGTAGGCCAGACCATGCATCTGTTTTTCGCGCACCGAAACGTGCGTCTGCGACGCCAGGTGCAGCACTTTCAGCGACAGCACCGGGAACACGCACGGCATCAGGTTGAGGATCAAGCCGCCGAGCAGCGCGAACACGAACGCGCTGGCGACGGAAACCGTGCCGGCGACTGTCCCGGTATTGGTGGCTTGCTCGCCGGCCGGCACCGGTACGGCGGCCATCGCCGGCATCGGCGACGCTTCCACCTGATACGACGTCAGCTTGCCGCCGGCGTCAGTTACCAGCAGCAAGCCGCCGACGCGCTTGGGCACTTCGCGCTCGACGCGGCGATGCTGTTTCTGTTTCAGCTGCAGACTGCTCTGCTGCCTGGTGACGTCCTGCGGCGCGATGTAATCGACGACGCGATGTTGATCGGGAATGAAGGCGATTTTCGCCGCGTCGGCGAAGATGGCGTCAGTGGCCTGCACCAGCAGGTTGAGCTCGCCGCCCTGGAACGAAAACGACGACGTGAGTTGTACGTCGCTGCGCGGTTGCGACGCGCGTGTGCGCTCGAACCCATACAGCCACGGCGTATTCGGCTGCGCCTTGCTGCCTGCCGACTGCACCGGCAGCGTCAGCGTCAACGTGACGCTGCCGGGGATGCAGGTGTCGTCGCACTCGAGCCAATCGGCCTTGACCGTCGCCGTCATTTGTTTGCCGGCGTAACTGACCGGTATCTGCAACGGCACCAGTTCGAACACTTCGCCGACGTAGCCGAAATCGACCAGGTTGGCCGGCAGATCGAAGCGGGTCGGTGTCGGCCACACGATGCTGCCGGCGGTGACGCCTTCGGGCAGTTGCCAGCTCAGCTCGGTGGTTTTGCCGGCGTCGCCGGGGTTGATCCAGTAGGTGTGCCAATGCTCGGCATGTTCGAGCCGCAGTGCCAGCCACAGCGTCGAACCGGCCACTGCGCTGGTGGTTTCCGGGATCAGGCGCGCCTTGACGTGCTCGCTGTGCTGCTCGTCGCTGGCCACGCCTTGCGCAAGCGCACCCGTCATCGCCAGCAAAGTCAGCCACGCCACGGCCATCTGTTTGAAAATTTTCATCACGCGCATCACGTAGTCTCGTCGATTCATTCCAGCAACGCCGCTTCGCCATCCTGTACGGCATGTGCTCCGGTGTCCATGACCGCGAAGAATTCGATTTTCTTTCTGCCCGTTCCGTCGCACATCGGACCGGGCAGCAGGGACACCATCTTGCTCATTTGGCTGCCAGCACGTCCGGCCTGGTGGCCTGCAGGATGGCCTTGATCGTGTCGCGCTCGTCGGCGGGCAGTACGAAACCATCCAGCAATTTCGCGTCACCGCCGAGCACGGCCTGGATATCACGGAACAACAGCGTCTTCACCGGCGCTGCCAGCGCGGCTATTGCATCGGAATAGATCAGGTAACTGAGGCGATAACGGAAGGTGCGGGTCTTGAGGTCGAACTGACGCAGCGATTTGCCGTCCGCCGTTTTCGGCCCGCGCTGCTCGAACCACTGTTGATAGCCGGAGTTGCCGCTGAGCGCATCGGCGTATTTGGGCTCATCGGCGAAGAACATGACTTGCAGCACCGGCTTGATCAACTCCTGCAAAACGGCGTCTGCCGGTTGCGGTTTGCCGGCCAGCAGCTTGCGGCTTTCGTAGTTCAAACGTACGAGGCGATTCTGCACTTCGGTCTGGTGCTGCAACACCATCAACGCGACGATGTCGCTGGTCTTGCGCGGATAGGCCTTGAGATCGACGAAACCGTCGAGCGACGCCTGGTTGATCTTGCCGACCCACGGCTGCTGCTTCAATTCGTTGATGTCCTTGACGATGAAATTGCCGCGATGAATCTGCTTGCCACTCATGCCGGTGACGTACCAGCCGCCGAAGCGCTGCTCGATCGGCGTGGCCTGGTCGGTGATGTCGCTCAATTCGTGCGACACCAGGTCGCCGGTCGGTCCGGCAATCACCGAGCTCAGCAGGAAGCGCGGCACGCCGCCGCCAGTCATCGAATAGGTGTCGTGGCAACGCAGGCAGCGGTCGGTTTCCTGTTTGTAGGGTTTGTCGGCTTTCGGGTCCTGGCTGACGTCGAAAAATACCGGCCCTTGCAGCGGGTCCATCGCCGCCACTTCCAGCGAACGCGTGCCCGGCACGAAGGTGACGTAAACGTCGTCGGTGAAGAACAGCGAGCGCGGCAACGCCGGTGCGACATAACGCTGCTTGAGGCTGGTTTTCGAGAAGATCAATGCCTGCGACGACGGGTCGATGCCGAGCGCCTGCAGCAGGCCGTCGAGATAACCGTGACCTTCGGCATCGAATGCCAGCTTGCCGCCACTGGCCGCCAACCGGTTCATCAATTTGCTGTACGCGTCGGCCGGCGGCGTTTTGGCGTAGCCGATCTGCGGGTATTCGGTGTCGTAAACCAGTTGGCCTCGAGCGGCCGGCAACCACAGCGCGACGACCACGGCCAGAACGCGCAGCACGACGTTCACGCAACGGCCAGGCACAGGTCCGGTATGAAAAAGTAGCGGCATGCAAGGCCCCGGAATTGCTGGAAAATACGGGCTTATTATAGCCGAACCGACTGGTTTTCCTTGACTATCAATGATGCTATGCTGCCCGGCCTTTTGCGGGAACTTCTCGGCCTTCCAGCCACCGGCGCCGGCCAGTTTCTTCCCTTGCTAGACCGCTTCAAAACATAAAACCTTCGAGGAGTTTGCCATGACGCATTTGTCAGATATCGAAATTGCCCAAGCGGCCATCCCCAAGCCCATCGCCGACATCGGCGCCAAGCTCGGCATCCCGGCCAGCGCGTTGCATCCGTACGGCCAGACCAAGGCCAAGATTGATTACAGCTTCATCAAGGAACAGCAAAGCAAGAAAAACGGCAAACTGATTCTCGTGACCGCCATCTCGCCGACTCCGGCCGGTGAAGGCAAGACCACCACCACTGTCGGTTTGGGCGACGGCCTCAGCCGCATCGGCAAGAAAGCAGCAATCTGCTTGCGCGAACCGAGCCTCGGCCCCTGCTTCGGCGTCAAAGGCGGCGCCGCCGGCGGCGGTTACGCCCAGGTAATCCCGATGGAAGACATCAACCTGCACTTCACCGGCGACTTCCACGCCATCGGCTCCGCGCACAACCTGCTGGCGGCGATGCTCGACAACCACATCTACTGGGAAAACTCGCTCGGCCTCGACACCCGCCGCATCAACTACCGCCGCGTGATGGACATGAACGACCGCGCGCTGCGCGACATCGCCATCGGTCTCGGCGGCCCGGGCAACGGCTTCACCCGTCAGACCGGTTTCGACATCACCGTTGCCTCCGAAGTAATGGCCATCTTCTGCCTGGCCACCGACCTGAAAGACCTGCAGCGCCGTCTGGCCAACATCGTGATCGGCCAGACCCGCGACAAGAAATCGATCACCGCGAA
>DATJXP010000132.1:0-5199 GCA_035500035.1 Candidatus Acidiferrum sp.
TGATCAGGCCGATGCGGTTCTTCCAGTCGATCAGGTCGACGCCCTTCTGCTCGATCGGAATGGTGGGCTCGGTGATCAGGCCCTTCAGCGTCGACTCGCCCTGCTTGTCGCCCGCCCAGAACGCTTCATCGGCGTAAAGCAGCAGGCAGTTGCGCAGGTGGGCATTGAACTGTCCGACCAGGTGCTTGCTGTTGAACACCTGCAGGCCGTGCGCGCCGAAGAACTGGCGCAGCGTGCGCGCGAAGGTGCCCTTGCCGGCGCCCTTGGAGCCCTTGAACACCAGCGCCACCTGCGGGCACTCGCCGGGGTGCTGCAGCTTCCACGCCGCCCACTTGATGATGTAGTCGAGTGCCGCTTCATTGGCGCGGGCGAGCACCTTGGCGATGTGATACTTCATCAGCGGCCAAGGGCCTTGCATCGGCTGCACGGCCATGCCGCGCCACAGGTTGAGATGGTTGTTGGGCAGCACTTCCGGGCCGTTCGGTACCATGTCGAGACCGTCGTAGGTGCGACGCCTGCCCCACTTGAGCCACGCCGTCCCTAACTGCTGCGGCTCGTGCACCCACTCGTCGCCCTTGGGCTTGGTGGCCATGACGTACTGGTGGGCGTGGCGTTCGGCAAAACTCTTGAAGGTCTGGAACGACGGCACGAACACGGTGTCGTCGACCTTGGACTGTACCCAGCCCATGACCAGGCACCTGCCGCCTATGTCACCGATGACGGCGTAGTTCTCGTTCAGCTTGATCAGGGGCGATTCGGAGCCGCTGGGGGCGGTCAGCGCGGCCGGCAACTGGTGGCCGTTGAGATGACCCCCAGCCGCCGGGGATTGCGGCTGGGGAGATGCAGTCTGTTGTGGCGCTTGTGGCCGGGCCTCCTGTTCTACGTTGACCGCCGGGGGTGCTGGCGGCTGCCAGCCATGGCGGCTGGCATGGTGGAAAAGCGTTGCGATCGATATCTCGGTGCGTCCGGTGCGCCCGAAAGAGGCCCACTTCTCGGCCATGCCGACCGGGTGATACTTCGGCGCGCAGGTGGCGCTCCAGCGGTCCCAGATGTCGAAGGCAACCGATGTGCCGTCCGACCGCTCCCAATCGAGCGAGTGCAGCGCCATGCCTATCTCGATCCAGGTATCGTAGTGGTCTGCAGGGACTGCTTTAAGTGCGGACAAGATCCTCTGTAGTTCTCGTGCGTTGTACTCAACTCCTAATGCAGCTTTAGTGCTCTTTGCGGTAGTCGATTGTGTTTGCTTGAGATAATCCGGTTTGGCGCCAAGCGACTGCAGTGACACATTACTTTGAGAAACGCCGCCAAGTTCTTGTGCCCACTTAACTAACCAGTCGGGCATCACGGCCAGTTGAATGTTGTGCAGCCATTCATACTGAAACTGGCTGCGGGCGTTGACGCTGGGCGGCAGGACGACGAAGCCGCCGTTGCCTTTTAAGTCAACACCATCGGCGCCGGCGCCTTCGCGCCGCTCGTTGCTGGAGCGGATCGTGACGCCCGGCGGGCAGGCGTAATAGAGATGGACGCCGCGGGCTGTACGGGCTGTCAGGGTGCGCGGCAGGCCACCATGGGCCTGCGCCAGCGCACCGAGCTCGCGCCCACGCGGTGATTCAAACGCCTTGGAGCCGTCGAGATCGAGCACGATGATCGCGCCGGTGGCGAGCGCGATATTGGCTTTCGGACGCTTCTGGAACCAGCCGGTTATCACCGCCTGGTCTGTGGTGGCGTCTAAATGCCCATGTGAGCCCTTAAAAGGAACCTTGTGGCCGCTGACCTGAAACACCGGCCAGCCGTGCGCTGCGTATTGCAGGGCGAAGTCCAACATCCCCGAGCCTACAGTTTGTCAGTTTAAGTGGGTTGTGCTACTAGGGCTGTGTTCAAGGTCATCCCCCTTGGCCGGCGACTTTCTCCCGAGCGAGTCGTCGGCCGATTTTTCAGACGCACATCGTCGGCTTGTGTCACGATACCGTCAACAGATTTCTGCGCAACTTTGTTGCTTTCGCTGTAGTAGTCTTGACTACAGCGTGCGGCCTATTGTATACGATACAAATGACAAAACAGCACGAACAGGCGCGCCAGTGGCGCATCCGTCGCGGGTTCAGCGTTGACAAGCTGGCCGAACTGACCGGCTATTCGCGCGAAGCGATCTACGCCATGGAGCGTGGCGAATCGACGCGCGCCGGCGCGGGCAAGGTCAAGGAGTGGGTGTGGCACCGATACAAGATGTGCTGCGCCGGCGTCGACGCCCAGATACGCAGCGGACTGAACTTCGATTGGGGGCACTAAATGCCAATCGCGCCATGCTGCCCGCGCTGCGGGCAGACCCTGCCACGCAAGCTGACGCTGAAGGCACCGCTATCGCCGTGGCAGTGGCGCATCGTTGAACGCGTCCACGCCGCCGGGAAGAACGGTATCTTCAGCGACGATCTGTTTGATTTTGTCTATGCCGACGATCCTGAAGGTGGCCCTGTTGGTGGGCGCAAGACGATGGCGCAACGCATCCACTGGATCAACAAGAAGCTGAAGCTTGACGGTAAGGAGATCCGCGCACCTAAAGGCGGTCCAGGCACTCCAACCGCCTACGTACTGAAAGACATCGACACGTGAAACCCGTAGTATTTGATGCTGAATCGTTTTTCACCGACGAAAAAGATTCGACGGGGCGCCCATATCGATTCAAACAGCACAACGATGCCGGAATGTCGACCGAAGAATATGTCCGTCATCCTTGGTTTCAACTACACGGCGCCGCGATCAAAGAGCATCCAAACCAGCGAGCATTTTGGCTAGCAGAACCGGAACTGCGCAATTGGCTACAGCAGCAGGACTGGCAAAATATTTTTCTCATCAGCCACCACGCGCAGTGGGACCACTTTGCGTTGAGTTGGCACTACAACGTGATGCCAAAAATGTCGGGCTGTACGTTATCGATGGCCCGACTGCTGCTTGGCAACCACTTGTCCGTTAGCCTCGATGCTGTACGGCGCCATTATGGGATGCCACTCAAATCGACGCCCTATAACTTATTTCGTGGCAAGCACTGGCACGAGATGACAGCACAAGTACAGCAGCAGGTTGCCGCCGGCGCTGTTGATGAAGTTGAATCAGTTTGGGAGATTTTTGGGCTTCTGTACAAAGATTTTCCGAAAGAAGAATTGGAAGTTATTGATACCACGGTCAAGATGTTCACCCAACCATGCCTGCGCGGCGATATCGAGATGTTTGCGAAAGTGTGGGAGGAAGAAGAACGCAAGAAACAGCAGCGAATAACTGATTTACAAATTGACCCGCGCGAGCTCAGTTCCAACGAACGTTTTGCCGATCTATTGCGCGCGTGCGGCGTTGAACCTGAAACGAAAGATGGAAAAAACGGACCTATTTATGCGTTTGCAAAAACCGACGACTTCATGCGCGATCTTCAGGAGCACGATGATGATCGCGTGCGCGCCCTTGCTGAAGCACGGCTCGGCGTCAAATCAACGCTTATGCAAACGCGCGCCGCCACGCTGGGCTGGATGGCACGTCGCGGACCTATGCCTGTTTACCTGCGCTACGCTGGCGCTCATACAACGCGATGGTCCGGTGGTGATGGTGCTAACTGGCAGAACTTCCGGCGCGACGACCCCGACAACCCCAGGCACACACTGTCGCTCCGAAAAGCGATCATCGCACCTGAAGGCCATCTGCTCGCGCCGATCGACCTGAGCCAGATCGAATGCCGGATGCTCAATTATCTCGCCGGCCAGGAGGATGTGGTCGAGAAATTCCGCACCGGTGAAGATCCCTACATCGGCATCGCCAGCATGGCCTACGGATTTCCCGTCACCAAGGCTAACAAGACCGAGCGTGGCACCGGCAAGCAGCTTGAACTGTCCTGTGGATACATGGCCGGCGCCGAGACCATCCAGAACACCGCCAAGCTGGGCATCTATGGCCCGCCCGTCTACATTGACCTTGCCACAGCGCTTCGTTGGCGCGATCTGTACCGCAGCACGCATCCCTTCGTTACCGATTACTGGAAGATCGCCGGTCGCATGATCGCGCGCATCGGCGGCGGTGAGCCGCTGGATTGGGGTCCGATGCTGATCAAAGACAAGAAAATCTACGGCCCCGGCGGCACCATGTTAATCTACGACACTCTGGAATACTACAGGCCCGAACCCGATGAAGAAGTTAAGGAATTTGAGCGCGACGGCTACTGGCGCTACCGCACGCGCAACGGCTGGACAAAACTTTATTCTGGCAAGCTGGTAGAGAACGTCATACAGTGGCTGGCGCGAATCGTCATGTCGCAGGCGATGGTTCGCATCGTGCGCCTTGGCTACCACGTTGCCAACACCACGCACGACGAATTGCTGGTCGTCATTCCGAAGGATGGTCGAGAAGAACACCATCTGGCTGTTTGCATGTCCGAAATGAAGCGCACACCGGATTGGCTGCCTGGCATCCCGCTCGATGCCGAAGGCTCGCTGGGGGAGCGATACAGCAAATGAGCGCCGACATTCTCGCTAGATATTCGACGCCGGGCCTGCGTCGCAACATGATGGATCGCACCGCCAAGCGCGACCATCTCGATCGGCTAGGCATCCGCGGCAAGCGGGCCGACGAAATTCTCGATGAGCTCTATGGACCGGAGGTACGAAATGAACGACCAGACAAACCAGAACCCCAACCCGGAAATATTCACCCCGTTCACCCCCCAACCGCCGGAGGGGCAGGCGCCCTTGCCGACACAGGAGCAGCCAGTGCCTCAGAAAACTAAGCGCCGGCAGCGCAAGGTTGCGACTGTCAATCCGAAAGCGGCTAAACCAGCATCCGAACCGAAGCAACGCAAGAAGCGCATCGCTCCGAAAGTGCGGCTGCCGCAGGGCTTATCCGTGCCTCTTGAAGTGGCGCTCACGCTTTCGCTCAAGGAGGAAGATGCGCCTGTTGTCGAGAAACTGGCAGGTATCCTCAACGGTGCCAACAAGGCGCAGCAACAGCGCGTGCTGCAGGCGCTCGGAAAGATATTCGCGTGAACGCGGCGCTACTCGAAATCCCGCCGATGCTCGACCGGCGCCCTGTGGTTTGGTCATACAGTTTGTTAAACTGTTTTAGAAATATATGCCCACACCAAGGCGAAGCGCGTTATCTCACGCGCACCATCAAGTTTGTGGAAACGCCGGAGATTAAGTTTGGCAACCAGGTCCACACTGCTAG
>DATJXP010000133.1:0-5528 GCA_035500035.1 Candidatus Acidiferrum sp.
GATTTCTCCAAGGTCACCCAGTACCGCTGAGCACACGGACGACGTGAACCATTAATTTCCCAACGCACGCACCAGACACACCAGAGGACCACGACATGTCATTCGATACCGCAATATCCGGAATCAACGTAAGCAGCGTCAATCTCGGCATCATCGGCAACAACATCGCCAACGCCAGCACCACCGGTTTCAAGACCGCACGCGGCGAGTTTGCCGACGTCTTCACCACCAGCCTGCTCGGCTCTTCCACCAACACCGCCGGCAAGGGCGTGTCGGTAATCGGCGTCAACCAGAGTTTCAGCCAGGGCAACATCACCGCCACCGACAACGTGCTCGACATGGCGATCAACGGCAGCGGCTTCTTCACGTTGCAGAACAACGACGGCAACAAGGTCTATAGCCGTGCCGGCAATTTCCAGGTGGACCGCAACAACAACGTGGTCAACCCGTCCGGTTACAAGCTGATGGTGTTCAACACCACGCCGCAGGGTGCCGTCACCGGTGAACTGGTGCCGTTGCAAATCAACTCGTCGCTGATCCAGCCGAAGGGAACCGCCACCGTCAACATCAACGCCAACCTCGATTCGCGCGTGAGCGCGCCGTTGGTGGCCTGGCCCAGCGCCGGCTTCAACGCGTTCGCCACGCCGCCGACCGCACCCGATCCGGACATGTTCAACTCGAGCACGTCTGCCACCATCTACGACAGCCTCGGCAACTCGCACACGCAGAGCTTCTATTTCTCGAAGACGTCCACGCCCAACAAGTGGGACGTCAACATGACCATCGACGGCGTCAGCGTCGGCACCACCAGCAGCGTGACGTTCCAGAGCGACGGCACGCTGGCGGCGTCGAGCCTGCCGCTGCAATTCAGCGTCAGCGGCTGGACGCCGCTCGACAGCAATGGCGTCGCCAACGGCGCCACCGCGCAGAATGTCACGGTGGATATGTCGAAACTGACGCAGTTCGGCAACGACTTCAGCGTCAACAACCTGGATCAGGACGGTTACACGACCGGTCAGTTGAGTGGGGTGGAAGTAGGTGACAAGGGCATCATGTATGCCCGCTACACCAATGGCCAGTCGCGAGCGCTGGGACAGATCGCGCTGGCCAACTTTTCCAACCTCGCCGGCTTGCAACCGCTCGGCAGCACGGTGTGGGCCGAGACCTTCGCGTCCGGTCAGCCGGCGATCAGCGCTCCCGGTTCCGCCGGCCTCGGCACCGTGAAATCCGGTGCGCTGGAAGATTCCAACGTCGATGTGACGCAACAGCTGGTCGACATGATCGTGGCGCAGCGCAACTTCCAGGCGAACGCCAAGGTGATCCAGACCGAAGATGCCATCACGCAAGCCGTGATGAACATGAGATAAGAACACGGGGTCAGAGTCACGTTTTCGTGAAGCGTGGTTCTGACTCCTCCGAATTTTTTGAAAACGTGACTCTGACCCCATGAGCGAACTACTCGGAACAGTAATGGCCGGCGCCAGGCAGGTGATGAAGGCGCAAGCCATCAACGCCAACAACCTGGCCAACGCCAGCACCGACGGTTTCCGTGCCGAACTGGTTCACATCAGCAGCCTGGAAGACGTCAACGGTCTCAGCAGTTCGCCCGATCTCGGCACCGGCATGGTCCGCACCACCGGCAACCCGCTCGACGTCAGCATCGATGGCGAAGGCTGGTTGGCGATCCAGGCGCCCGACGGTACCGAAGGCTATACCCGCCGCGGCGATCTGCGCGTCGATACGCTCGGCCAGATGACCAACGGCCTCGGCCAGAAGGTGCTCGGCCAGGGTGGTCCGATCACGCTGCCGCCGTTCACCAACGTCGAGATCGGCGGCGACGGCACCGTGTCGATCCAGCCGGCCGGCCAGCCGACCACGACGCGCGTCATCGTCGATCGCCTGAAGCTGGCGCTGCCGGACAAGAAGCAGCTCAAGCGCGGCGACGACGGCGTCCTGCGGCTGCCGCGCGGCAAGACCGCCGATGCCGACGCCAAGGTAAGAGTGCAAAGCGGTTCGCTCGAAGGCAGCAACGTCAATGCCGTCGGCGAAATGCTGAAGATGATAGACCTGTCGCGCCAGTTCGAAGCGCAGGTCAAGCTGATGGATTCCGCCAAGCAGAACTCGAGCGAGTTGGCGTCGATCCTGAAAATGAATTGAACGTAGGGGCACGCCATGGCGTGCCCGCATGAAACCCGAAACGATACGAACAGCGAGAGTGAGGTAAACCATGAACCAATCACTGTGGATCGCCAAGACCGGCCTCGACGCCCAACAGACCAAGATGTCGGTCATCTCCAACAACCTGGCCAACGCCAGCACCACCGGCTTCAAGCGCGGCCGCGCCGTGTTCGAGGATCTGCTGTACCAGAACCAGCGCCAGGTCGGCGCGCAATCGTCGCAGGAATCGTTGTATCCGACCGGCTTGATGATAGGCACCGGCGTGCGCACCGTCGCCACCGAGAAGCTGTTCAGCCAGGGCGAGATGTCGCAGACATCGAATCCGCTCGACGTTGCCATCAACGGCCGCGGCTTTTTGCAGATCAGCATGCCGGACGGTTCCATCGCCTACACGCGCGACGGTTCGCTGCAAGTGAACGCACAAGGCCAGTTGGTCGATTCCAGCGGGCATCCGGTGCAACCCGCGGTGACGATACCGTCGGAGACGCAATCGATCACCATCGGTACCGACGGCACCGTCTCGGTCAAATCGCAGAGCGGCTCCAGCACGCAGGTCGGCACCTTGCAACTGGCCGACTTCGTCAACCCGGCCGGCTTGCAGCCGATCGGCAGCAACCTGTTCATCGATTCCAACGCCAGCGGCGCGCCGCAGACCGGCACGCCGGGCCTCAACGGCCTCGGCACCGTGATGCAGGGCTACGTCGAAGGTTCCAACGTCAACGTGGTCGAAGAACTGGTCAGCATGATCGAGACGCAGCGCGCGTACGAAATGAACTCGAAAGCGATCCAGACCAGCGACCAGATGCTGCAGTTCGTCAACAACAACCTGTAACGGCGACGCGCAAGGGAGACCCAGATGAAACCCGCAACGACCAGCAGATTACTGTCCGCGCTTGCCATCCTGTTGATGACGGGCGGTTGTGCCATGATGCCGGGGATGCCGCACAAGGAAGCGAAGAAAGTGGCGGTGGATCCAATACCGCAGCCGCGCATGCCGGCCGTGCACATCGACGGCACCATCTACACCGCCGGCACCGAGCTGACGCTGTTCGACGACATCAAGGCCCATCGCGTCGGCGACATTCTCACCGTGCTGCTGCAGGAAGCCAACGCCGGCACCAAGAGTTCCGATGCCAAGATCACGCAGAGCACTGGCGCGTCGATCGATCCGCCCGTGCTCGGCGGCGTCACCAAGAACGGCCTTTCGTTGAGCGCCGCCTCCAGCAACAAGTTTGCCGGCGAGAACGACAGCAGCCAGAGCAACAGTTTGACCGGCAGCGTCACCGTCACCGTCACCGAAGTGCTGGCCGGCGGCAACTTGCGGGTCGCGGGCGAGAAGTGGATCGAGATCAACGAAGGCAAGGAATACATCAAGCTCGACGGCATCATCCGCCCGGCCGACGTCAAACCCAACAACACGGTGCTGTCGACCCAGGTGGCCGACGCCCACATCAGTTACAGCGGCAAGGGCGCCGCCGGCAGCGCCAGCATCATGGGCTGGGTGTCGCGCATCCTGTTCAGTCCGTTCCGGCTGTTCTGATTCTGCGATAAATATGCAAGAGAGGATTTTGAGATGACCATCCGACTTCGCCGTTTTACTTCATGGCTGTGCGTGCTGATTACGCTGACGGCTACGTCGGGACTTCGCGCGGAGCGCATCAAGGATCTGGTCAGCATCGCCGGCGTGCGTTCGAACCAGTTGGTCGGTTACGGTCTCGTGGTCGGCCTCAACGGCACCGGCGACCAGACTTCGCAAACCCAGTTCACGATCCAGAGTTTGAAAAGCATGTTGACCAAGCTCGGCGTCGCGATACCGGACAACATCAGTCCGCAGGTCAAGAACGTCGCTGCCGTGATGCTGCATGCTGAATTGCCGGCTTTCGCCAAGGCGGGGCAGACCATCGACGTCACGGTATCGTCGATCGGCAATGCCAGCAGTCTGCGCGGTGGCGCCTTGCTGATGACGCAGCTCAAAGGAGCCGATGGCCAGGTGTATGCGATCGCGCAAGGCAACCTGATCGTCGGCGGTTTCGGTATCCAGGGCGCCGACGGTTCGCAGATCACGGTGAACATTCCGTCCAGTGGCCGCATTCCCAACGGCGCCACGGTGGAGAAGGAAGTGCTGTCGGCATTCGATTCGCCGGTACCGGCGCTGACGCTGAACCTGCACCAGGGCGATTTCACCACCGCGAAACGTTTGACCGATCAGATCAACACCGCGTTCGGCGCCGGCACAGCGTTCGCGCTCGACGGCACCGCGATCCGCGTGGCGACGCCGGTCGATAACGACAAGAAAGTCGCCTTTCTGTCGCTGCTGGAAGATCTCGAAGTACGGCCGGGCGAAGCGCCGGCCCGCATCATCATCAATTCGCGTACCGGTACCGTCGTGATCGGCTCACACGTGGTGGTGGAAGAAGCCGCCGTTGCACACGGCAACCTGACGGTGACCATCGCCGAAAACAATTCGGTGAGCCAGCCGGCGCCGTTCTCGCAAGGCGGCCAGACCCGCGACGTCAAGAAATCCGCGCTGAAAGTGCAGGAAGACAACAACCGCATGTTCCTGTTCAAGCCCGGCGTGTCGCTCGACGAACTGGTGCGCGCCGTCAACCAGGTGGGCGCGTCGCCGTCCGACCTCGTCGCCATTCTCGAAGCGCTCGAACAAGTCGGTGCACTGCGCGCCGAGCTGGTCGTGATCTGACGGGCCTTCGCCATGACTTCCGTTGCCAATCTTGCAGCTACAGCACCGGCTTCGGCTTCGCTGGCGGGCCTGTCACGCCAAAGCGCCAGCGACGGCGCAAGCACGGTTTACAACGATCTCGGCTCGCTGACCCGGCTGCAAGCGCAAAGCCATAGCGATCCCAAGGCGGTGTTGCACCAGGTATCGCAACAGTTCGAATCGCTGTTCGTGACGATGATGGTGAAAGCCATGCGCGACACGATTCCGAAGGACGGCATGTTCGGCGGCACCGACATGGAAAGCTACCAGCAGATGTCGGACCAGCAGATGTCGCTCAACCTGTCGCGCAACGGCAGCATAGGTCTGGCCAAGGTCATCGAACGCCAGCTGTCGCACACGATAGAGCCGAGAGGGCAATAAACCATGGATCTGCTGCGTCTCGGTTCGACCTCGCTGCTCAACATGCAGCAAGCGCTGGCCATCACCGGCCACAACATCAGCAACGCCAACACCGACGGCTACAGCCGGCAGACCGTCAACCTGGCGGCGCAGTCGTCGAACACGTTCGGCTACGGTTCGGTGGGAGAGGGCGCCTACGTCAGCAGCATCACGCGTTCGAGCGATGCCTTCATGACCGCGCAGGTGCAGAACTATTCGTCCAGCGAAAGCCGCT
>DATJXP010000134.1:0-7248 GCA_035500035.1 Candidatus Acidiferrum sp.
TTATTACTGTGTCGGATTCGGGTGTTTCCTTCCAGCGCAACATGCCAAGAGCAACGTATAAACTATTGCACCCAGTTTCTTCCAAGGTGCTCTTTCCCTCTCGATAGATCGTCGTGGCGATATTGTTAAGATCGTCTTTGGATGCATCAAAAACCAATTCTTTTTTGGGCAGAACGCTTTTCGCGTATCCTTGGGCAGAACTCATTCCATGCTCTTGTCGGTAGAGCTCCTCTGAGCGCGGGTCTTCCGCATCGATAGCTATCCTTGGTGTCAACTTGAACTCGCCATCAGATGCCAATGCATCCTCTAAATCTGATGGGCTGTGGGTAATGATTTTTAAGAATTTTTTGGTGGGTTTGAAATTGAGCAGCTTATTCCGGAGAGTCAGATCAAGTAATTTGCTTTTCCAATGGCTTAATCGCCCTTGTGGTGTTTGTAACGTTTCCGTCTTTGTGGGTTCAAGATTTGCCGGGTCAACCGGCGGAAGGAAGGGCATATCCTCCAATTCCCGGCTAGCCATGCTCTCGCGTTCGTTATCCTTTGGATTATTTTCTTGACCTGTAGAGTTGTTTGAAGACATTACATGACGCATTGCTCTGATATGCGCTTCGCGGGCACGCCTAATATCAATCGCATACTCAAAAGACTCACTCTGATCATCTTCCAAATAAGAATCGGCCGTTGCTTTTGCATTACGCATACTCGAGATTTGAGTTTGAGTGAGTGCAGTGGATTCAATCATCAAGAGTTCGCCAGCAGATACACGTTTTCTGACATCCTGCACAGAGTCTTCAACGGTATGCCCAAAACAAGTCTCAATTAGCCAAACGCCAACCCAAGCATGTCCTTCTTTAAATAGGACGACTGGATTTAGTCCTGCCTGCTCAAAACATGCAGCCATCAGCACAGCCAAATCCAAGCATGTGACTAATTTTGAGTCTAGGATTTGCTCTGCTGTCCGTATCTTCTGCCCAGTTTTTTCGAATGATGCAGGTGGTGGCGCATATTGCAGATTCATCGAGCCCAACATTCGATAAATCGCATTCGCTTGCTTCCAAACGTGCTCCCTGTTTTTCGACTGATACCCATTCATTGAGAGAGCGGACTCGGCCACTTTGAGCGCAGAGCTTGCCTGGGCAAGTATTCGATCGACTTCGGGACTGTTGGGCTGCACATGTGCGGCAAGTAATTCAGGTAAGCCGAGCATAGCGCCCCACTCATTGCGAGCGAGTACTTCAATTTCGACGTGTTTGATGGATTCCGCAAAACCGGGAGCGCGGAGGTTTGCTATTAAAAATCCCTTCTCTGCCTCACCAAGACTGTGGAGGTATTGATTATTTGGGCCAAGATTGAGCTTGGATTGGCTGAGAGTCCTTAACTCCCCAGGGATAAGCTGTTCAAAGTAAAAGCGCTGTCCTTGGATAAAGTCTGGATTACTTCCGATTAGAAGCTCGAAATCTCTAATTTCTAGGTCTGACTTATTTTCAATTTTGATCTGATGAATTATCGGAACGTTATTCTGTACCGCAGCGTAGTTGACGACTTTAGCTGCCTCAACTTCGACTGAAACGAAATCCAAGGTCGGCATGTCAACTTTTGTCGGGTTGGTATTTTCCAGTAAATTCTGCACATCAACTTCTATTAATCCCTGTTCCATTCCATCCTCGCTAAATTAAGCGTTCGATTGGCGGCAAATTTTTATTTGGATTCGACTCTTATCGGCGCACCTGAAAGACAGTGACCCTCAACTGCTCTATGAGAGCGCATAGGGGATGGTGTGCGAGTAGGGATAACAAGTAAAGAGGGGGCTCAAAGGCATGGAGATATCTAAGCTTATCTTGCGGGCCTACATGGGCAGGTGCGGTGATTACGGGGGACCGATGGGGTTGGCTGGATCGGTACGTAAAAGGAAGCTTGCCAGTTTCTCCCCCCAAAAAAATAAAAAGGCGCAGTTTTGATGTTGCGCCGTTTTCCGCTCATAAAAAAAGGCGCGGCCTCGCGGCAGCGCCTTTTGTTTTGAGCATTATTTATTTCTTGGTACGCCAGCTGTCAGCGTAGTTCTCACGAGCGTCCTGCGCATACGGAGTCGGCGCCACTTTGACGCGGATTTCGACTTGACGATGCGGTTCGATCGAAGTCTTGCCGGTGTTCTGCGCTTCGCCCCATTTCAGCGTCAGCACGTCGCCGATCTGCACGCTGGCATCGACCACGGCCAGCGACAGCAGGCAGCGTTCGTTGTACGAGTAGCCGTTGAACATGCTCATGCCCACGCGCTTGCCGTCTTTCAGCAGTTCGTCGGCGTTGCTCGAGCTGTAGTTGTGGTTCGGGAAGTCGATCCACTTGGCGGCCAGGCCCGGTTCGAACGCGGACGCGATGGTTTTCAGCACGTCGTCGCGGTTCCATTCGATGGTGACTTTCTTGCGCTGGTTGCCGGCGGCTTTCATGGCTTCCAGTGCGGCTTTGCCGATGAAGTCGTCTTTTTTCCAGCCGATGTAGAAGTCATAGCCCAGTTCGAACGGGGTGACGTAGTAGTCGGCGATGTTGTTGCTCACCAGCGAGCCACCGAGCGAGCCAACGGCTTCGTAGTGGTCGGCGCCGAGCCAGTCGCGGTAGTCCTTCAGCATGCCGTCGCCGGAGTAGATGCCTGGCAGCGGGCTCGGGATCCAGCCGGATTCCAGCGTGTTGGACGAGTAGGCGCGGGCACCGACGAAACGCAGGTCAACGCCAGCAGCCTTGGCAGCTTCGGCGATCGTGCTCTGGATGTAGCTCTTGTCGGCGTACGGGCCCCAGATTTCCAGCCCAGGTGCGCCGGCCATGCCGTGACGCAACGCCATTACCTGACGCGAGCCGATGTTGATCTTGTCAACGTGGAAGAACTTCACTTCCGGGATCGGGCCGCCGTGCAGTTTTTCGAAAATCTTGTTGGCATCCGGACCCTGGATCTGGAAGCGGTAGTGCGTGCGGTAGATGGCTTTGCCGTCCGGACGCGAATCGGAGCGCGGGTCGTGGAACAGGCGCACGTTCCATTTGCCGTACGAAGCCTGGAAGCGGATCCAGTTGGCGGTCGGCGCGCGGCCTACCAGGATGAATTTTTCTTCGGTCTCGCGGAAGATGATCATGTCGCCGATCACGTGGCCGGCCGGAGTTACCGGTACGAAGTGCTTGGCAACGTTGAGCTTGAAGTTGGCGAAGCTGTTGATGCCAACGTAGCTGAGGAATTTTTCGGAGTCAGGACCTTCGACGGTGATCTCGTCCATGTGGTGGGTCTGGTCGAACAGTACGGCGCTGTTGCGCCATGCGATCTGTTCCGAGCGCCAGTTGGAGAATTCGGACGCTACTACCGGATACACGTAGATACCGGCTTTGTTGTTGCGAAGCAGGTTGACGGCACCGCCGGCTGCTTCGATTGCTGCGGTGAGACTGTTCTTGCTCATCTTCTTGGGCTCCTGAGGGCTTACCGGGTAAAGGCGCGCATTCTGCCACGAGAAAAACTGGATAGGAAGTAAAACCGAACCGACTGGTACGGTATCATGCGAGCGCTGTAACAACCGTGATCGATGCCGTTGGCTACCCCTATTCCCGATTATTTCATTTGAACTTTTTTTCCACGAATCACAAGAGCTTAGGCGCTAAACTGCGCCAATATCTGACGTTTGAATTACGTGTGCGCGACGCTCTTGTCGTGGATACTGATACCTTCGGTAACACCCGCTTTTCAGGAGTACCCATGCCATCTCTTCGTGTGGCCGCAACCCTGTCGTTGTTCATCTGTGTAGCACTTGCCGGTTGCAGCAAGGAAGCACCACCTCCAGCGGCGGCGCCCAAGGTTACCGTTGCCAAACCCATCAAGCGCCAGTTGGGTGATTGGGACGATTACGTTGGCCAGTTCGAAGCGGTCAAGGAAGTCATGATCCGTTCGCGCGTCAACGGTTATCTGGCCGAGATCGGTTTTACCGATGGCGAAGTAGTGAAGGCCGGCGCGTTGTTGTTCCGCATCGATCCGCGTCCGTTCGAAGCCGCGCTCGATCAGGCACGCAGCCATGTGCACACGGTCGAAGCCAAACTGGACAACGCGCGCAAGGCGCGCGAACGCGCCCGCAAGCTGTTGCCGGCCCAGGCCGTGAGCCAGGAAGAATTCGAAGGGCTCGATTCCACCGCGACCGGTGCCGAAAGCGAACTGGCGGAAGCACGCGCCGCCCAGCACGCGGCCGAACTGAATCTCGAATTTACCCGCATCACCGCGCCGATTGCCGGCCGCGTGTCGTACAAGCGCATCGATGTCGGCAACACCGTCAAGGCCGACGACACCTTGCTGACGACGGTGGTGTCGGTGGATCCGATCCGCTTCACGTTCCAGGCGTCGGAAGCGTTGTACCTGCGTTACAAACGGCAGAATGCCAACGGCGTGATCGGCGCGCCGGTGCGCATCCGCCTGCAGGACGAGAATGCGCACGCGCGCGACGGCAAGCTGGAGTTCTTCGACAACGAAATCACCACCGGCACCGGCACCATCCGCGGCCGCGCGCTGGTGAAGAATGCCGATGGCTTCCTGGTACCGGGCATGTTCGGTCATCTGCAAGTGCAGGGCACCGCGGCTTACGACGGTTTGCAATTGCCCGATACCGCCATCGCCACCCGCGGTCCGCAGCGCATCGTCTATGTGGTCGGCAGCGACAACGTCGTCACCGCCAAGCCGATCGAAATCGGGCCGCTCAACGGCGGCTTGCGCGTGATTCGCAGCGGGCTCACCGGTGATGAACTCGTCGTCGTCACCGGCCTGCAGCGCGTGGCGCCGGGCGCCACCGTGCAAGCGACCACGACGACGATAGAAGTGCCGGCCCAACCCTGAGCGCCGCCTACAGCCGAATTAACGGAATAAATTTTCCATGCGTCTTACCCACTTCTTCGTCGAACGCCCGATCTTCGCCACCGTGATCGCCATCATGATCACGCTGGTCGGCGCCTTCGCCTATCCGCGGTTGCCGGTGTCGCAGTTTCCTGGCATCGCGCCGCCGTCGATCAACGTCGGCATCACCTATCCCGGCGCTTCTGCCGAGGTGATCTCCGAAAGCGTGCTGGCGCCGCTCGAGCAACAGATCAACGGCGTCGACAACATGATCTACATGACGTCGTCGGCGGTGGTATCGGGTCAGTCGAGCATCCAGGTGTTCTTTCAACAGGGCACCAGCATGGACACGGCGCAGGTGCTGGTGCAGAACCGCGTCGCCATCGCCACGCCGCATTTGCCCGACACCGTGCGCAATCTCGGCGTCACCGTGACCAAGCAATCGCTCGGCTTCCTGACGCTGTTCAGCATGAGCACGCACGATCCGGCCGTCAGCGCCGATTATCTCGGCAACTGGGCCAGCACCACGCTGCGCGACCGCTTGCTGCGCATCAAGGGCGTCGGCGACGTCAACGTGTTCGGCGGCACCGAGTACGCGATGCGGGTGTGGATCGATCCCGACCGCGCCGCCGCGCGCAATCTCACCGCCAACGAAATCGTCGCTGCGCTGCGCAACCAGAACCTGCAGGTTGCCGCCGGTTACGTCGGTCAGCAGCCGTTGCCGGCCGGCCGCGCAGCATTCCAATTGCCGATCCAGGTGCAGGGCCGTTTGCGCAGCACTGAAGAATTCGAAAACGTCGTGCTGAAGACCACCGCCGACGGCGCCATCGTGCGCGTGCGCGACATCGGCCATGCCGAGATCACGCGCCAGAACTACAGCGTGCGTGCTTTCTTCGGCGATTTGCCCACTGTCGGCATCGCCGTATTCCCGCAGCCGGATTCCAACGAACTGGAAGCCGCCAATGCGCTGCACGACGAAATGGAGTCGATGAAGAACGCCGGCCTGTTCCCGCCCGGCGTCACCTACAGCGTGCCGTGGAATCCGAGCCAGTTCGTCGGCGCGTCGATCGATGCGGTGAAGGAAACGCTGCTGGAAGCGCTGGTGCTGGTGGTGGTGGTGATCGTGGTGTTCCTGCAAACGTGGCGCGCGGCGATCATCCCTATCGCCATCATCCCGGTGGCGCTGGTCGGCACCATGGCGGTGTTGCTGGGCTTGGGTTACACGCTGAACACGCTGACGATGTTCGCGCTGGTGCTATCGGTCGGCATCGTGGTCGATGATGCCATCGTCGTGGTCGAAAACGTCGAGCGCAACATGCGCGCCGGCATGACTCCGCGCGAAGCGACGCATCGCACGATGGACGAAACCGCCGGCGCGTTGATCGCCATCGGCCTGGTGCTGATGTCGGTGTTCATTCCGTCGGCGTTCGTCACCGGGGTGCCGGGTTTGTTCTATCGCCAGTTCGCGGTGACGATGTCGTCGAGCGCGGTGATCTCGCTGTTGATGTCGCTGACGCTGACGCCGGCGCTGGCCGGCGTGCTGCTGCGGCCGCATGAGGAAGTCCATGACCTGGGCCACGCTTCGCCGTGGATGCGGCCTTTGCTGCGGCTCGGCAATGGTTTCAATAATTTCTTCCATCGCATGGAAAACGGCTACGGCCGGCTGACGTCGAAGACGGTGCGGCGCGTGGCGGCGATGCTGGTGTTGTACGGCGGCTTGCTGTTGCTGACGGCGTGGCGTTTCATCGATACGCCGCGCGGCTTCATTCCCGAGCAGGATCAGGGCGCGCTGATCGGTGTCATCACGCTGCCGCCGGGCGCCGCGGCCGACCGCACCGACGTCGTGATGCGCCGCGCCATGCAGATTGCCGCCGACTCGCCCGGCATCGACGAAGTGGTGGCGTTCTCCGGCTTCAATGCCGCCAGTTCGTCGCAGGAATCCAACACCGGTGCGTTGTTCATCCGGCTCAGCGACGCGGTCGAGCGTGAGAAGGCCGGCCTGTCCGCGCAGGAAGTCAGCCGCCAGCTTGCGGCCAAACTCAACGTGATCCAGGACGCCACCCTCAACGTCATTTCGCCGCCGACCGTGCGCGGCATGGGCAACGGCGGCGGCTGGCGCATGATGATCCAGGATCTCAACGGCGCCGGTTACCAGGCGCTGGAAGATGCGTCCAACACCTTGGTCGCCGCTGCCCGCAAGGTGCCGGAAGTCACCGGCGTGTTCGGTCAGTTCAACAACGGCGCGCCGCGCCTGTACGGAGATCTCGATCGCGACAAGGCCGAAGCGCTCGGCGTCGAGCCGCACGAAGTGTACGACTCGATGAACGTTTACATGGGCGGACTCTACGTCAACGATCTCAACCTGTTCGGTCGCACCTACCAGGTGATCGCGCAGGCCGACA
>DATJXP010000135.1:0-11273 GCA_035500035.1 Candidatus Acidiferrum sp.
TCAACGAATTGCACCTGCACGCCAGCGAACTGGAGCCGGCGCTCAACTACGCATTGCAAACGCAGTACCGCGGCAATGCCCGCGTCGGTATCGTCGATGGCGTCGCCACCATCGAGTTCAGTTTGCCGGTGCAGGCGGCACCGTTCGGTTCGTGGCTCAATGGCAAGCTGCAAGTCATTACCCGCGACCGCAGCCGGTTCGAAGTCGATGCCCTGTGGCTGGGCGATCTGCGTTTGCCGGCCGCGCTCGGCAACACGCTGCTGCCGCAATTCGAAGCCGGCGTGCGGCAACGCTCGGCGCGCTATAGCCAGATGGTCGCGGCGATCCGTACCGTCACCCTGGACGCCGACGAATTCGTCATTGCCTACGAATGGCGGCCCGAACTGATGGCCAAGCTGGCAGCCCGAGGGCGTGAACTGGTGCTGGAACCCGGTCAGCAACAACGGTTGGCGGCCTATGCGGTGGAACTGGCACGGGTGACGCGCGACGCCGGCCCGCCCGGCAAGTTGTCGGTGACTCGCGTGCTGGCTCCGTTGCTGCATTTCGCTGCGCAGCGCGGCGGCAGTGCCGTCGAGGAAAACCGCGCCGCGCTGCAATTGCTGGCGCTGTACGCCATCAACCTGGATCCGCGCCGCCTGCTCGGCGACCTCGATGGTCTCGGCACGTTGGTGCGGCACGACCTGCGCCTGGGTGGCCGCCGCGATTCGGCGCAGCATTACCTGATTTCGGCGGCGCTGGCCGCCAGTGCCGGTTCGGCCTTCGCATCGGAAATCGGCGTGTTGAAAGAAGAAGACGACACCACGATCGCCGGCGGCAGCGGTTTCAGCTTCACCGACCTGGCGATCGATCAGGCCGGCACGCGGCTGGGCCAGTTGGCGGTGGCCGACGAAATGACGGCGACCCGCGTGCAACAGTTGCTGGGAGCGAGCGATCTGCAGGAGAACCTGTTTGCGCCCGCCATCAACGATCTGCCGGAGTTGTTGTCGAAAACCGAATTCGCCAAGCGCTACCAGTCGGTGGGATCGCCGGCATATGAGCTGATGAACCGCAGCATCGCCGAACGCATCGAGCGGTTGCCGCTGATCCAGCAGTTGCGGCCGGCCCAGTAGGCTCGGGCTCTATTCGAGCCAGCCGGCGTAATCCATCAACACGCCGATCAGCGGAAATTCCACCAGCGTGGTAAAGGCATAGCGGCCGTCGGCATCGACGCTCTCGCGCGCCTCGACTTCCGGCGACAACAGCTCCGGCATCGGGATGCCGGCGAAATCCCAGCGTTCGAACTGCCAATGAATGCCGTCGCCGCGCACGCTGAGCGAAAAATAGAAACTGAACATGCCGAAGTTTTCGCACAGCAGGTTCTGGCGGTTGACGCGCTGCAGCGCCGACGAAAACTGCGCGTCGCCGAACTGGCGCAGCCAGCGTTCCTGCACTTCGCTGCGGATCACCCGCACCGTGACAGCCATTTCATTCGCCGACGGTGGAGGAAATCCCGCCAGCTTGCGCAGCGCCCGCGCCAGCAAGCCGGTGGAACCCTTGACGGTGGCCTTGCCGCTGAACTGGCCGAGTCGCGTTTCGTGGAAGCGCCGCACCACCTCGGGCAGTTGCTGGTAGTTTTCGCGCAGGATCAGCTGGAAGACGTTGGTCATTGGTCAGTCCTTGTATCAGTCAATACAGCAAGGGCAACCGCCACCGCTGCTGGATGTCAGTTCATTGACCAGCGCCAGCCGCGCCGGCACGTCGCCGGTGACGACGCGGTAGTCGAGGCCGTAGTGATCGAGCTTGTCGCGGTAGCGTGCAAACAGTTCGGCGCGGTTGTCGGGATCTTCGCGCAGCGGGTCCGGCTCCCACGGCACGTGAAAGTCGCACAGCAGGTAGGTGCGGCGCGTGGTGGCGATGGAGCGAGTGAACAGCTCGGTGATTACCGGATCGACGTTGCCGTATTTCACTTCGCTCCACACCAGGATGACGAGCAGGTCGGTGTCGCACACGACGAAGGGCACCGGTTGCTGCAGCGCTTCCTGTTCCAGCGCGTATTGTTCGCCGGCGATGGCGGTGAGGTCGGCCTGATGGTAGCGGAAGTGGCCGTCCTGTTCGAAACGACGGTGCAGGTAAGCACGCGCGGCTTCGCTGACCAGCGGTGCCTGCCATTCGGCACTGAGTGCCTGCGCCAGCGTGGTCTTGCCGCAGGACTCCGGGCCGGTGGTGATGAACAGGTGCGCGGTTTGCGGCGTTGCCATCACGGTGCCTTGGCACCGGCTTCGACGCCGGCCTGTGCGGTGATGCCCCAATCTTCGTTGGCGCGCGAGATCAGGTAGTGGTGGATCGCTTCGGCTTCATCCCTTTTCAATATGTCGGCGAAGCTGGCCATGCCCTTGGCGGTACGGGTACCACCGAGCACGATGTTCATGAAGTCGCCGTGGACGTCCGGCGTCATGAAGCGCAGGTCTTTCAAGCCGCCAACGGCGTTGACGCCATGGCATTGCTGACAGGTTTCGCTGAACAGTTTGCCGCCCTGGGTGACGACGGCTTCCGATGCGGTGAGCGGCGGTGGTGCCGGCGGCAATTGCGACACTGCCGCCAGCGGCGGCAACTGTGCCTTGCCGCCCAGCTTGAATACCAGCACGCGGCCCTGCGATACCTGCGGATTGAAACCGTTGCCGCGACCGACGATGGCGCGGCCGCCGCCCCAGCCGGCGTTGACGGCGACGTACTGTTCGCCATCGACGGTGTAGGTGATGGGACCTGCCAACGCGATCTGTTGCACCGGCAGGCTCCACAATTTCTTGCCCTTGTCGGCGCTGTAGGCGACGAACTCTCTGTCGACGCTGCCCTGGAACACGATGTTGCCGGCGGTGGCCAGCGTGCCGCCGCTGCCGATGTTGCTGTGATCGACGCGCCACACTTCCTGCTGTTTCACCGGATCCCACGCGGTGAGCCACGCCTTGCGACGCACGTTCATCTGTTGCGTGAATGCTGCGCGTTTTTTCGGATCGGCTTCGAAGCCCCAGCCGGCGTTGGAGCGGAACGGCTTTGGTTCCCATTCAGGACCGGCGACGGAGTAGGTGAGCCAGTCTTCCTGCGCGGTGAAGTAGACGAGACCGGTCAGCGGGCTGTACGACATCGGCTCCCAGTTGTGACCGCCGCCGGCGGCCGGCGACACCAGCACGGTATCGCGGCCGAAGTCGGCTTCCGGATTCATCACCGGGCGACCGGTGCGCAGGTCGATATGACTGGCCCAGAAATTCGGCACGAACTCGCGCGCCGAGATCAACTCGCCAGTGACGCGATCCAACACATAGAAGAAGCCGTCTTTTGGTGCCTGCATCAGCACCTTGCGCTGTTTGCCGTCGATTTTCAGATCGACCAGCATCATCGGTTGCACGGCGGTGAAATCCCATTTTTCACCGGGAACCTCTTGATAGTGCCAGACGTATTCGCCGGTGTCGGCTTTCAGCGCGACGATGGAAGCGAGGAACAGGTTGTCGCCCTTGCCCTCGCTGCGATGCACGTGCGATAGCGGCGAACCGTTGCCGACGCCGATGTAGATCAGGTTCAAGTCGGGATCGTACACGATGGAGTCCCACACGGTGCCGCCACCGCCGAGCTTCCAGAATTCGCCGAACCAGGTTTTGGCGGCCATTTCCATGGTCTTGTTCTCGAAGCCGAGCGCGGGATTGCCGGGCACGGTCCAGAATCGCCACAACTCCTTGCCGTTGTTGACGTCGTACGCCGCCACGAAGCCGCGCACGCCGAGATCGGCGCCGCCATTGCCGATCAGCACCTTGCCGTTGAATACGCGCGGCGCGCCGGTGATGGTGTACGGATAATTCTTGTCGAAGGTCTGCGTGACCCAGATTTCCTTGCCGGTCTTGGCATCGAGCGCGATCAGACGGCCGTCGAGCGTGCCGATGATGACCTTGCCTTCCCACACCGCGAGGCCGCGACTGACGACGTCGCAACAGGCGTAACGGCCCCAGGCGCGCGGCACGTCGGGATCGTACTTCCACAGCAGCTTGCCGGTCTTGGCGTCGAGCGCGTAGGTGAGGTTCCATGCGCTCGAGGTGTACATGACGCCATCGACTACCACCGGCGTGCCTTCGACGCCGCGAAAGGTGTCGAGATCGAAATACCAGGCGAGGCCCAGGTCCTTCACGCTCTTGTCATTGATCTGCTTGAGCGGGCTGAAGCGCTGTTCGTTATAAGTGCGGCCCCACGACATCCAGTTACCGGTGTCCTTGTCGGCACCGAGCATGCGGGCCTGGGTGACGTTGGCGGTTTGCTGGCCACACGCCAGCGCGCTGATGAACAGGGCTGCGGCGAGGCAGAGCAGGCGGTTGGTCACTGCGTTCATGGGCTTGATCCTTCGAGTGGTTCGTGGCTTCCGGTCGGCGAGTATAGCGGGAGTCCGTCGCGGTTAGCTAAGGCGTTGGTGCTTGAATCGATTGGGCTTGCCGTGGCATCCGTGTACCATCCGGTTGCCAACCGAAACCTGACACCAACACCGGGATTTTCCAGTTGAACGGCACCGTCACGTCACCATCGGCAACCCTGTTGCCGCCTGCGCTGCAAATGCTGCGGCTGCCAGCGGCGGCGTGGCTGGTGTTCGTCGTTACCACGCTGCTGTACCACAACGCCGTGCTCAATCATTTCTATGCCTACGGCAGCGGCACCGACCCGTTCTGGTTCGCCGGGGTGATGTGGCATGGCGACCTCGCGCTGCACGGGCCGCCCGGCATCGACGAGCGTTCGTTCTTTACCGTTCATTTGTCTCCCTTGTTGATGTTGCCGGCGCTGTTGAGTCATGTGCTGCCGTTCGACTTGCAGCAATGGCTGGCACTCGTGTTGGGCGTGATGCATGGCTTCACCTCGGCCGCGTTGACGTGGTGCGTGTGCAAGGCTTTCGGCCAGGATCAGAACTGGAAGACGCAAGCGATGGCGATCGCGGTCGGTGCCGCCTATGCCGGCTGTGCGCTGCAAGCGGAATTCATGGGGCTGCCGCATTATGAGATCGTCATCCCCGGGCTGATGATTGCTTTCATGGCGGCGTTGGCGCTGCGCCGCCAGGTCGCGGCCATTGTGTTCTTCGTGCTGGCGCTGAGCGCGCGCGAAGATGTCGGCCTGCACGTGTTCGCGTTTCTCGCTACGCTGGTGACGTTGGTGCGTTGGCGCGACGGCTACTGGCTGCAGCCGGAGTTGCGTTTCGGCATTGCCGCGCTGGTGGCGTCGCTGTTGTTGATGGTGGTGGTGCCGCAATTCATTCCGGAGCATCAGTCGCTGTTTCACGAACACTACGTCGGCGATCCACCGTTCGCCCAGCTCACCTGGCAGAACGTGCAAACGCGGCTGCAGTTCTTCGCGCTGCAGAGCGGGCATATCTGGGGGCCGCCGCTGGCGCTGCTGGTGGCGGCAATCCTGCGGCGCGATCCGCTCACCGCCGTCGGCGGCCTGGCGGTGCTGCCATGGATAGCGCTGCACACCTTGTTCGGCATCCACCTGACAGTGTGGACGATGGGCTTCTATTACGCATTTCCGGTATTGGCGGCGATGGCGTGGCCCAGTTTGCTGCGGCTGTATCGCACCAAACCGGCAATGGTGGAATCCAACGACCGCGGTTGGTTGTGGTTGCAACTCGTCGTCGTGCTGCTGGCGTCGCTGCCGATGTTCGGCAAGGACTTGCCGATGTACGGCAGCCGTTATGCGTTCTTCAGTTTTTCGTCGCCGTCGTCATTGGCGCGACTGGAAGCGTACGAACAGTTCCAGCAGTTGCTGCCGACCGGCCGGCCGGCGCTCGGCAACGTCGTCGCCAACCTGGCAGCGGTGGCGCTGGATCCGTTTACGCTCAAACGCAGTGAATGGCTGGAGGCGTTGCCGGTCGAAGACGCCAACGCGCTGGCCAAAATCGACACGATACTGTTGTTCGCCGCGCCATACTCGTGCCCCGGCATCGATCAGCTGCTGGCACGGCTGCGCTTGCCGTTCGCGTGGGAAGTGCCGGGCACCCGCATCAAACTGTTCACTCGCAAGACGCCCGAAGAGCTGGCGACGTTCTCGCAAGTGCTGGTGCGTTCAGCGTCGCGGGAAAATCACTGCGGCGATCCGCTGACGGCAGTACGGAAATAATGGCGTGCAAATAATGGTGCGCAAATGATGAAACGACTGTCCGCCTTGCTCGCGTTGCTGCGGCCGCGCCAGTGGATCAAGAACGGTTTCGTGCTGGCGCCCTTGGTGTTTTCCGGCAAGTTTCACGAGCCGGCCTGCATCGTTGCCGCGGTGGGGGCGACGCTGCTGTTCTGCCTGGCGTCATCCGCCTCGTATGTCGTCAACGACATGCTCGACATCGAACAGGACAAGCGGCATCCGCGCAAAGCGCTGAGCCGGCCGCTCGCGGCTGGTACCGTGAGCGTGCACAGTGCCTTGGCGTTGCTGGTGGTGCTCTATGCAGCGGTGGCGCTCGGGATTTATCTGAAACCTGCCATGTTGCTCACTATCCTCGGTTACGTCGCGCTGAACCTGGCCTACAGCTTCGTATTGAAACATCAACCTTTGCTGGACATCTTCTCGATCGCGCTCGGCTTCGTACTGCGCATCTATGCCGGCGCCGCCGCGATCGACGTGCCGGTGTCATCGTGGATGTTCATCACCACGCTGATGCTGGCGCTGTACCTGGCCGCGGTAAAACGCCGGCAGGAACTGAAGCAGGGCGATCCCGCCACGCGCAAGGTGCTGGAAAACTATTCGGTGGCGCTGGTCGATCGCTATGCCGAGATGTCGGCCACCGGCGCGCTGGTGTTCTACAGTCTGTTTGTGATGTCGGTGCGGCCGCAGTTGATGATCACGGTGCCGCTGGTGTTGTTCGGCCTGTTCCGTTATTGGTACGTGGTGGAAAAACGCGACGGTGGCGAATCGCCGACCGATGCGCTGCTGACCGACTGGCAATTGCTGGTGACGGTACTGTTGTGGGTAGCGGTGTGCGTGTGGGTATTGTGGGCCTTGCCGGGGTGAATATGGACTATGGTTATCTGTTGACGCCGCTGCTGGGCTGGTTCGCCGCTGGCACCATCAAGTTCCTGATCAACAGCGTCAGGTCCAGACGGTTGGCGTTCGACCTGATCGGCTACGGCGGTATGCCCAGCACGCACAGCGCCGTAGTGACCGGTACCACGGTGTTGATAGCACTGCGCGAAGGCATCGGCCATCCGGCGTTTGCGGCGGCATTCACGCTACTGTTCATCGTCATCCTCGATGCCAGCAGCTTGCGTCGCCAGGTCGGCCACCATGCTGCCGCCATCAATACGCTGCTGCAGGATCAGCCGCACCATGCACCGCTGCGGGAACGCATGGGGCACAGCAAGCTCGAGATCGTGGCTGGCATCGTCGTCGGTATCGCGGTGGCGGTGGCAGTACGGGCTGTGACTGCCTAGTGGCCCGGGGACGTGCTTCTTATATATATCCGGATGGAAATAACGGTTGCCTTCGCAACGCTATATCTTTATAAATATAGCGATTGACGCCCTCCGCGGCGCTGCCGACTTTCAATCTGGAGTATCCCCATGTCACCACGTCTCGTCACAGGCGGGTTGCCGGCCGTTGCCGGTTTGCTTGCCGTTGCCATCTCCGCCGCCAATGCGCAGGAAGCCGCCGACTCGCGTTTCCAGCTCGGCACCATCGAAGTCATCGACGTGCAGGGCACCAAGCAGGCCGATTGGGCCACGCCGTTCCAGGCCGCCATCACCAGCGACGACATGCACCAGTTCGAGCGCAACGACGTCAGCTCGGCGCTGGCATTGATGCCGGGCCTCACCGTGCAGAACAGCGGGCAACGCAGCGAAAAACTGATCTACGTGCGCGGCTTCAACTCGCGCCAGGTGCCGCTGTTTATCGATGGCATCCCGGTGTACGTGCCGTATGACGGCAACTTCGACCTGAGCCGGTTGCAGACGTTCGACATCGCCGAGATCGACGTCAGCAAGGGTTTTTCGTCGGTGCTGTACGGCGCCAACTCCATCGGCGGCAGCATCAATCTGGTCAGTCGGCGACCGCAGCCGGGTTTTCACGCCAGCTTCCACAGCAGCACCGAGTTCGATCGCGAAGGCGACCACAGCGGCAACAACAGTTCGCTGATCATGGAAAACAACACCGGCAGCTGGTACGTACAGGCCAACCTGGCGTATGCGAAGCAGGACTTCTTCACGCTGCCGTCCGACTTCATTCCGCGTGCCACCGAAGACGGTGGTCGCCGCGAGAACTCCGAAACCAGCGACCGCAAAGTGGCGCTGAAACTGGGCTATACGCCCAATGCCACCGACGAATACGCCGTCAGCTACCAGAACCAGGATGGAGAGAAAGAAACGCCGCCGTATGCCGGCTACACCACGACCGCCGCGCGGTTCTGGCGCTGGCCGCAGTACGACAAGGAAAGCCTGTACTTCATTTCGCGCACCGCGCTGAACAACACCGAAACCGTGCGCACCCGTTTGTTCTACGACACTTTCGCCAACATCGTGGCATCGTACGACAATGCCACCTACACCACGCAGACCAAACCATATGCGTTCACCAGCATCTATGACGATTACTCCTGGGGTGCCAGCGGCGAAATCGCCTCGACCCGTTTCGACAACCAGACGCTGAAGGCCGCGGTGCAGTTCAAACGCGACGTGCACCGCGAACACAACGTCGGCCAGCCGATCAAACGCATGGAAGACGACTTGATGTCGCTCGGCGTCGAAGACGGCGTCGTGCTGAGCCCGGCGTTGGGTTGGGTGATCGGCGGCGGCTGGGAACAGCAGAAAGGCCTTATGGCGCAGGATTTGATCGGCACCGCCGTCACGCCGTTCCCGACCGCCACCGCCGACGGCTGGAAGGCGCAGACAGCGCTGACCTACAAGCTCAGCGACACGTGGTCGTCGCATGCGTCGATCGCGCGCCACACGCGCTTCCCGACCATGAAGGACCGCTATTCGTACAAGCTCGGCACCGCGATTCCCAACCCGGCGCTGGAACCGGAAAGCGCCGTCAACATGGAAGTGGGCGTCAACGGCAACGTGCCGCTCAGCAGCGGCAGGACGCTGGAGTTGAGCGCCGCGCTGTTCCAGAACCGGCTCGACAACACCATCGACAGCGTCAGCATCGCGCCGACGCTGTGCTCGTCGCCACCGTGCACGCAAGAGCAGAACATCGGCCGCCAGAACAACACCGGCGTCGAGCTGGGCTTTACCGCGCACCTCGGCGACCAGTGGGACGTGCATGGCGACTACAGCTATCTCGATCGCAAGAACCTCACCAATCCGACGCTATATGCGCTGGACACGCCGAAGAACAAGGTATTCAGCTACGTGCGCTATCGCGCCACCAACCAACTGGATTTCATGCTGAGCAGCGAGCACGAATCGCCGCGCTACAGCACCACCAACGCTACGCGCGTGACGACGCCGTTCACCGTCACCGATCTCAAGGCCAGCTGGCGTTTCAGCAAGATGTGGCAGGCCGAAGCCGGCGTGCGCAACCTGGGCGACACGTTATATATGTACGAAGAAGGGTTCCCGGAACCGGGCCGCACCTGGTTCCTCAACCTGAACGTCAACTTCTGAGCGGACTGTGGCGTTGGCGCCGGGGGCTGTCATGAAGCACACGAAGACCATCCTGCTGTTGTTGCTGGGGCTGTGCCTGCAAGTAGTGCAGGCCGAGCCGGCCAAGGTCGTGGTGATGACCAGCTATCCGCAGGAAATGCTGAGCCGCTACCAGGCTGCATTCGAAGCCGCGCATCCCGATATCGATCTGGTGTTCGAATGGCGCCGCTCGAACGATGCGTGGAAACTGATGCAGACGCCGCAGGGCGCCGCGGTCGATGTCTATTGGGCGCCGACGCTGGATACTTTCGTATCGATGGCGGATAAAAACCTGTTCGCCACGCTCGACCTGCCGTTGAAGGGCGTGCCTGGCCGTGTCGGCCAACTCGACATCGACGATGCCAAACATCGTTTCGCCGCGTTCGAAATCGCCGGCTTCGGTTTTGCGCTGAGCCAGACTTGGCTCGATGCCCATAAACTGCCGGCGCCACGTGATTGGAACGACCTCACCGACGTGCGTTACCACGGCGCCATCCTGATGCCGGTGCCATCGCGCCAGGGCTTCTCGCCGATGATCTACGAAAGCATCCTGCAAGGCCTCGGTTGGGAACAAGGCTGGTCGGTGATCAGCGCGATCGCCGCCAATAGCGAACTCATGGGCAATGGCGGCGGCGCTTTCATCGACGACATTGCTGCTGCCAAACATGGCGTCGCGCTCAGCATCGACTTCTTTCCGAAATCGGCGCAGGCCAACGGTCAGGCGGTGCAGTTCCGCTATGCCACGACCACGCTGTTTTCGCCGGCTTACGTTGCGCGCATGCAGGCGGCGCCGCATCCGGAGCAGGCCAAGGCGTTCATCGAGTGGGCGATGTCGGACGCGGGGCAGGCGCTGCTGTTGCATCGCGACGTCGCGCGGTTGCCGGTGCGGCCGACCGCGTACAAGGCCGACGCCGAGTACAACCCGTTTGCACCCGCCAACAGGATTCCCGGTTTCGATTTTCTGCAGGCCGGACCGCAGATCTCGCTGATGTCGGCGTTATTCGATGTGCAGATCACCAAGCGGTACACCGATCTCGTTGCCGCAACCACCAAGCTGCGCCAGGCCGAGCAACAGGTCGGCGGCAATGCCGCGGCCAAGGCCAAACTGGAACAGGCGAAAACGTTGTTGAATGCACCACCGGTCACTGCCATGGAGGCAAAGAATCTGTTGCAGAAATCAGGAAGCACACCAGCCCCTGGAGGCAGAATCTCCCCTGACTCCTACCCCGTGCAGGCATGGACGCAACTTCTTTCTTCGCGCATGACGGAGGCGCTGGCGTTGATCGACTCGGTCAACGCCGGCCGCTGAGGCATGCCGAGCAACGGCAGGCAGCTGATGCTTCTCACGTTGCCGTTGTCATTGCTGTGTGTGATGACGGCGGCCAGCGCGGCTGAACCTGCGTTTCCGGTCGCCAGCAACAGCCCGCTGGTATTGCAGCAGATGCTGCCGACACTCACTGCCAGCGAACGCACGCGCTTCGACGCCGGCCGTTCGCTGTTCAATCAAGTGTGGATCGCATCGCCGTCGACGGACGCCGCGGTCGATGGCCTCGGGCCTACCTACAATCAAAGTTCCTGCGCCGCATGCCATGCGCATAACGGTCGCGGCGCGCCGCCGGCCAACGAGCGCGAGCGCTTGCGCGGCGCGCTGGTGCGCTTGAGTGT
>DATJXP010000136.1:0-6629 GCA_035500035.1 Candidatus Acidiferrum sp.
GTCAGCCGGGCAGTTTGACGATCAACAGGTCGCAGGCAATGCCGTGAGCGACGCTGGTGGAAGTGGAGCCCAGCAACAGCTCCAGCCCGTGTTTGCCGTGGCCGCCAGTGACGATCAGGTCGGCACCGATGACTTTGGCCAAATGGCGGATTTCGTGGGCGGGTTGGCCGATGACATGATGCAGGCGCGCGGCCGGAACGTCAGCCTGCTCGCCCAGCTCCAGCAAGCGCTTGCGGCCTTCTTCAGCCAGTTCGGCCTCGACATCGGCCAGATTGAGTGACGGAATGTCCAGTGCATAACTGACAGCCAACGGCATCTGCGCATGGATGAGAGTCAGCTCGGCATCGTTGGCTTTGGCAATGTGGCGGGCCTTGTCGATGATGAGACTGGACTCCTGGGTCAAATCCACTGCTACCAGAATTTTGCGATAGTCACTCATGGGGCTGTCCTCTGCGTAATTTCTTTCTTCAAGTTAGATAGCGCCCTTCAATTAGATAGGGCTCTTCAATTAGATAGCGCCGACAATAGTTGTAACTTGATCGTGGTCAATCCGGAAGCACGCGGCGACTCTACACCATATTTCCCATACCCTAGAAGGTTGATGAGGGATCAAGGCGTATCCGGAATCAGCAGATCCTTGCGAAACGGCAAATAGACTGCGGCTTGCTGCATGTAATCACTGATGTGCCCCTGCTCTTCTGCGACGAAGTCGGCAATGGCGCGGCGGAATTGCGGGTGGGCAATCCAGTGCAATGACCACGTCGGCACCGGCTCGAAGCCGCGCTGGATCTTGTGCTCGCCTTGCGCGCCGGAATCCATGCGCAGCAAGCCGTGGCGGATGCAGTAATCGATGCCTTGGTAGTAACAGGCCTCGAAGTGCAGACAGCTGACATCGCGGCTCGCACCCCAATAACGGCCATACAGCGTGTCGTGACCCTTGAAAAACAACGCGCCGGCAATGGCATCGTCGCCCATCAGGGCCAACACCAGCATCAAGCGCTCCGGCATCGCACTGGCGATGGTTTGGAAAAAGCGCGCATTCAGATACGGCCGGCGCCCGCGAATACGATAGGTGGCCGCATAAAAACGATAGAACTGTTGCCACTGGCTTTCGCTGACGTCACAGCCTTCCAGCACGCGTAGCGTTACGCCGGCATCGGCCACGGTGCTGCGCTCCTTGCGCAGCGTCTTGCGTTTGCGCGAGGCAAATGTGGCGAGATAGTCGTCGAAGTTTTGATAATCGCGATTGAACCATTGGTACTGGCAGCCGGTGCGCAGCAGCAGGCCGTTGTCCTGCAGTGCGTCCCGCAAGCAGGGCTGTGGAAACAGCACATGCCAGCTCGAAGCGCGCAACACTTCTGCCCGTGCCAACACGGCTTGTTGTACCAGCGCGGTGATTGCCGAAGCATCGGCGGCGTCGGCGATGCAAAGACGCGGGCCGGCACAGGGCGTGAACGGTATCGCCGTCACCAGTCGGGGATAGTAATCGAGGCCATGTCGCGAGTACGCATCGGCCCAGTTCCAGTCGAAGACGTACTCGCCCATCGAGTGCGATTTAACGTACAGCGGCATCACTGCCACCGCCGTGCCGCGCGCGTCCGCCACCACCACGTGCTGCGGCTCCCACCCGGTATCGATCGTCGTGCAGCCGCACTGCTCCAGCGCCAGCAGGAACTCGTGGCGCAGGAACGGATAATCGTCGCCCGCCAACGCGTTCCAGGCGGCAGCATCGATTTCAGCCAGACTGGCGAGAAAACGGATTGAATGATTGCCGAGCTGCAAAGGGAATCCAGTGCGCATCAGCGCGGATCGTTGAGATGTCTTCGCCGATGATCTTGCAGTAAATTGGCCATAGCAAGGGAGCCTTATGACCACGACCATCGAAAAAGTTTCCGTTCACGGCGGCCACAGCGGGCAGTTCTGCCACCACGCCAAAAATACGCTGGAAGAAGTGGTGCAGGCTTATATCGCCGGCGGATATCGCTGGGCCGGTATCACCGAACACATGCCGCCGCTCAACGACAGCGTGCGCTACCCGGACGAAGCCGACAGTAACATCAGCGCGGTCGCGCTGCAGGAGCAGTTCAAGCGCTACTTTCAGGAAGTGCGTCGCCTGCAGCGACAGTATGCCGGGCAGATCAAGCTGTACTGTGCGTTCGAAACCGAGACCTATCACGGCTCGGCGTCGTTCGTGCGCGAACTGATCGACGCGACAAAACCGGATTACATCGTCGGCTCGGTCCATCACGTCGGCGGCATTGGCATCGACGTCAACCGCGAGCTGTACGAAGAGGCGAAGGCCAAGGCCGGTTCGCTCGAGCATTTGTACTGCCAGTACTTCGATCTGCAACTGGCGATGATGCAGGAACTGAAGCCGTCGGTGATCGGCCACTTCGACCTGATCCGCATCTTCGACGACGACTATCTCGCTACGCTGGAGCTGCCGGCGGTATGGTCGCGCGTCGAACGCAATCTGGGCTACGTCGCCGAGCAAGGCTTCATTCTCGATTTCAACTTGCGCGGCTTCGACAAGGCGATTGAACAATATCCGTCATTGCCAGTGCTGAAGCTGGCGTTGCAGCTCGGAGTTGCCGTGGTGCCGGGTGACGATTCGCACGGCGTCAATTCGGTAGGTCGCAACTACGAGCGCGGCATCGACGTGCTGAAAAGCCTCGGCCATGACTGCCAGTGGCAGCGGCCGATGTTGTTCGAGTGGCGATAGGCCGGAAAGCCATCAGCCGCCGAAGTGATTGACCAGCGTGCCGGCAAAAATCGCCAGGCCGACGTAGTTGTTCTGCAAAAAAGCGCGGAAACAACCTTCGCGATCCCGATTGCGGATCATGTGCTGCTGCCAGAAAAACATGAAGCCGGCCGCCACGAGGCCTGCATAGTAGCCACGTCCCAGTTCGAACTGGCGCCCCGCCAATAGCAATGCCCAGAGGGACATGGCCTGCAAAAAACCAATGATCACGCGGTCCGCTTCGGCAAACAGGATCGCCGTCGACTTCACGCCGATTTTCAGATCGTCGTTGCGGTCCACCATGGCGTACTCGGTGTCGTACACCACGGTCCACAGCACATTGCCGATGTACAGCAGCCACGCGGCCGGCGGCAGGCCATTGGTTTGCGCGGTGAAAGCCATCATGCCGCCCCACGAAAACGCGGCGCCGAGAAAGACCTGCGCCATGTGCGTGTGGCGTTTCATGAAAGGGTAGATCAGCGCCAGCACGAGCCCGGCAAAACTCATCTCGATGGTGAGTTTGTTGGTCAGCAGCACCAGCAGGAAGGCGATCACGCAGAGAACCGCGCAACAAAGCAACGCTTCCTTGGGCGTGATCTTGCCAGTGGCGAGCGGGCGCTGGGCAGTACGCTTCACGCGGCCATCGATGTTGCGATCGGCATAGTCGTTGATGCAGCAACCGGCGGCGCGCATGCAGACGGTGCCGAGCGTGAAGATCACCACGTTGGCCAACGACGGATGCCCCTTGCCGGCTATCCACAGGCACCACAGCGTCGGCCACAGCAGCAGAAAGATGCCGATGGGACGATGCATGCGCATCAGTTGCCAGAAGTCCGGGGTACGCCGGTACAACGTTGGCCAGCGACGTTTGAGAAAGGCCAGGAACTGCGTCAACAACAAATGGACGGTCATGGCCGCGAGTCTCAGATGGCGGGCAAGGCCTGCATGATCTTGACCCAGCCATCGACTGCACGCTCGCCGCATTGGCTGAACGCACGGCCGAGATGCTGCATCTGGCTCTGCGTCAATTGCGCTTCCAGTTTGGCGCCGGCCTTGCTGAGCTTCAGTTGTTTGACGCGGCGATCATGCTGTGCGGTTTCCACTTCGATCAGGCCTTGCTCGGTCAGCTTGCGCAGCGGCGCGTTGAGCGCCTGCTTGCTGACGCACAGGATCTGCAGCAGTTCGTTGATGTTGAGCCCGCTGTTGCGGCCGACGAAATACAAAATGCGGTGATGCACCCGGCCGAGGCCCTTCTCCTGCAAGATCTGGTCAGGCACGGCAGTGAAGGAACGATAGGCAAAGTAGAACTGCTCGATGGCCTGCTGCAGGCGCGGATCTGGTAATTGGTCAACCATATTGACGGATGTTCCTGGAAGCGGCTAGACTGGTTTGGTAAACATTGTTGACCTAAATGACTCAAGCACCGGGAGCCTTCCAATGCCCACGCTGTCCCAACGCATTTCGCAACTGCATGCCTCTCCAATCCGGGAAATTCTAGCAGTTATCCAACAACCGGGGATGATTTCCTTTGCCGGTGGATTGCCGTCGGCCGACAGCTTCCCGGCTTTCGACATGGCACAAGTGCCGGCAACGCTTTGGCAGTACGGCGCCAGCGAAGGCGAGAGCGCATTGCGCGAAGCAATTTGTATCGAACTCCGGCAATTGAACTTCGATTGCACACCGGAGCAAGTGCTGGTGTTGTCAGGCTCGCAGCAGGGCATCGATCTCGTGGCCAAGTTGATGATCGATACTGGTACCGCAGTCGCGCTGGAATCGCCGACGTACCTGGCCGCACTGCAAGTGTTCCGGCTGTTCGGTGCACGTTTCGTCACGCTGGATATCGCGCGGCCGCGGCCGGCATTGGATCAAGCGTCACTGTGCTATGTGGTGCCCACGTTCCAGAATCCGACCGGCGGCTGCTACACGCACGAACAGCGCAAGCAGCTGGCTCAGGCATGCGAAGCGAGTGGAACCGTCCTGTTCGAAGATGACCCATATCGCGATCTGGTTTACGACGCATGCGACCGCCAGCCTGTTGCCACTTACTTGCAGAGCGGCAGCTTCATCTATCAAGGCTCGTTCTCGAAAACGCTGGCGCCCGGACTGCGCCTCGGCTACCTGCTGGCGTCGAAAGACCTGGTGCCCTACCTGACGCGACTCAAACAGGCCGCCGATCTGCACAGCAACCGGCTCAGCCAGCATCTGGTGTTGCAGGCTCTGCGCGATCCCGCGCGCGGCGAGCGATTGCAGCGATTGCAACAACACTACCGCGCCAAACGCGATGCGTTTACCGACGCCTTGCAATGGCACATGCGAGGCCTGGCCAATTGGCAGACACCGCCAGGCGGATTGTTCTTCTGGCTGACGCTGGCCGAACGCATCGATACGCAGGCACTGTTGCAGCAGGCGATTGCCCAAGGCGTGGCCTTCATGCCGGGCGAACCGTTCTTTCACGATGGCACGTCTGGACTAAGCCATCTGCGCCTCAACTTCAGTCATGCCAGCATCACCGACATGGACAAGGGCTTGCGCATCCTGCGCCGGCTGTGTGAAAAAGCGCTGGGCATCCGTCAAGCCGGTTGAAGAGCACCAGTCATGCCAACCAACTACTACACCGCGCAAGCCGTACGCGAACTCGACCGGCTGGCGATCGAGCAATACGGTATCCCCGGCTTTACGCTGATGCAGCGCGCCGGCAAGGCGGCGTTTGATGCGCTGTGCAAACGTTGGCCGAACTTGAAACAGCTGATCGTCTGCTGCGGCACCGGTAACAATGGTGGCGACGGTTTCGTCATTGCCGCACTGGCGCAGCAAACAGGGCTGAGGGTCGAGGTTTATCTCGTCGGGCAACTCGCCAGTATCAAGGGTAATGCGGCCAGGGCGCTGGATCTGGCGAAGAGCTGGCAAGTGCCCATTCACGAAAGTGCGGAATTTCCCGGCGAATTCACCAAAAATGACACAGTGGTCGTCGATGCGTTGCTCGGCACCGGTCTCAAAGGCGAGGTGCGTTCACCGTATCGAACAATGATCGAAGCCATCAACCGCAGCGGCCTGCCGGTACTGGCAGTCGACATTCCTTCCGGCTTGTGCAGCGATACCGGTGTTGTACTTGGTTCCTGTGTGAAGGCCGCCATGACGGTCACCTTCATTGGGCATAAACTGGGGTTGGTATCCGGTGCAGGGCCTGCTCTTGCAGGAGAGGTAGTATTCGATACGCTTCAGGTGCCACCGGAAATTTATCGAAAGGTCGCTCCGGTAAGAGTGGAGTGACGACCGCAAAAGGAGAAGGGAAATGGAATTGAAGCCTAGTGTTTTATTTGAGCCCTATGCAACAAGGCTGGAACAATTTGCTTCTCGCCATAATCTCCAGATATACAAGTACAAGCACGATATGCCGATGTGGAATTTTTATTTCCAGAATCCATTAGGAGGATGCGGCCGGATCGATATACAGATCAACAATAAACCGGAAGTCTGGTTACTGAAGTATTGCGATGTGTACGACTGTGACCAATCCATCAGGCTGAGCAAACTCTCCGAGCCAATGCTTGTCATCAATCCTTTGAATAGGATTGAAGAAGTGATACTTGAAGCAATAAGGGATGTGCTTGATTGGAAATTGAGCGATCTGGGATTCAATGGCAAATTCCCTCTGCCAGAGGCATGGAAAACCTCTCAAGGCCGACCTAAATATCCCAAACCAGTTCTGTAACATCACACATTCCCATACTGCTCCGCATTCGCCAGCCAGCGCTTGATCAACGGCTCGACCAGCTCAGGATTTTGCGCGCGTATCTTCTCGGCCCACACCTTCACCTTCGGTTGCAGGTGACTGTCGCGCAACAAATCGGCGATGCGGAACGCCATCAGGCCGGTTTGGCGGGTGCCG
>DATJXP010000137.1:0-16870 GCA_035500035.1 Candidatus Acidiferrum sp.
TCGCGCACGTATTTCGTGCGGCGCTCGGTGACGACCACCGAGAACCACACATACACCACCAGCGCAGCAAAAATGACCCCGGCGTAACCCGCGCCGTACTTGCCGAGAAAGATCGCAATCACCACCGCCAGTTCGAACAGCGTCGGCAGGATGTTGAAAATCATGAACCGCAACAGGAAACCGATGCCGCTGGTACCGCGCTCGATGTCGCGCGACAGTCCGCCGGTGCGGCGATTCAGATGGAAATCGAGATCGAGCCCGTGCAGGTGCTCGAAGATCTGCAGGCTGATGCGGCTGATCGTGCGTTCAGTGACGCGGCCGAACATGGTGTCGCGCACTTCGGCGAACATCACGTTCATGAAGCGGGCGACGCCGTAGATGACGATCAGCAGCAGCGGCATCGCCAGCAGTCCGGCATGGCTCAGTCCGTTGAGATCATCGACCATGTACTTGAGCAGGAACGGCAGGCTGATGGTGGCGAGCTTGGCGAAGGCGAGGCTCGACAGTGCGGAAGCGGCGCGCCAGCGGTATTCGAGTACGTAGGGCCATAGCAGCCGCAGCGCGCGCCATTTCATATCGACGCCGGCGATGTCGCTTGCTCTTGGTTTTGGCATGGGGTGTTGCCTTTTTAGAATCTGATGGGGTTCAGAGCACAGCCGATCGCTTGCGCTCCCCAGTGTTGCAGCTCGCTCGCTATCGCTCTCTCGCCCGCATCACTGGCTCGCCACGATCAGCTTCCAGATTTCAGAGCGTCATCCGTGTCTTGATACTCGCAAGTATGCCTGCGCCGTCCAGACCGCAGCTACTGCGTTGCTCCTGCGGTTTGCCGTGATCGAGAAAGAGGTCGGGCAGGCCTAGGTTCAGTACGCCGATTTGCAGGTTGCGGTTCAGCAGCAGTTCGTTGACGCCGGAGCCGGCGCCGCCCTTGACGGCGTTTTCCTCGACCGTCACCAGCAGTTTCATGGTGGCGGTCAGTTGCAGAATCAAGTCTTCGTCGAGCGGTTTGACGAAGCGCATGTCCACCAGTGTGGCGTCGAGCGCGTCGGCGGCGACGCGGGCGTCCTTCAACAACGTACCGAACACCAGGATCGCCACGTCCTTGCCGGTACGTACGACGTTGGCTTTGCCGATGGTCACTGGTTCGAGTGCCGTGTCGATGGCACAACCGGTGGCCTTGCCGCGCGGATAACGCACGGCGGCAGGACCCTTGTGCAGGTAGCCGGTGGTCAGCAGGCGACGCGTTTCGTTTTCGTCGCTCGGCGCCATCACCAGCAGGTTGGGAATGCAGCGCAAATAACTGAGATCAAAACTGCCGGCGTGGGTCGGGCCGTCTTCGCCGACGAGGCCGGCGCGGTCGATGGCAAACAACACATCGAGATTCTGCAGCGCGACGTCGTGGATCAGCTGGTCGTAGCCGCGCTGCAGGAACGTCGAGTAGACCGCCACCACCGGTTTGAGTCCTTCGCAGGCGAGACCGGCTGCGAACGTCACCGCATGCTGTTCGGCGATGGCAACGTCGAAGAAACGCTCGGGAAATTGCGCCTCGAACTTGCGCATGCCGGAACCTTCGCTCATCGCCGGCGTGATCGCCATCAGCGCGGAGTCGGTGGCAGCGGTGTCACACAGCCAGTCGCCGAAGATGGCGGAATACGTCGGCGTCTTGTCCTCGGCCGCCTTCGCCTTCTCCGCCTGCGACACCATCTTGTTCAGTGCGTGCATGCCGAACGGATCTTCTTCCGCCGGCCGGTAACCCTTGCCCTTGCGCGTCACCACGTGCAGCAGGCGCGGGCCTTTCAGGTGTTTGATGTTGCTGAGCATCTCCACCAGGCCGCCGAGATCGTGGCCGTCGATGACGCCGTAATACGTGAAGCCGAGTTCTTCGAATATCGTCGCCGGCGACACCATGCCCTTCAGGTATTCCTCGACCCGATGAGCGGCGCCCCACATCGGCGGCACTCTCGACAATACTTTCTTGCTGCCGCTGCGCAGGAAGTTGTAAGGCTTGCTGGCCCACATGCGCGCGAAGTAGCTCGACAGCGCGCCGATGTTCTTCGAGATCGACATGTTGTTGTCGTTGAGCACGACCAACAGGTCGTTGTCGATGTCGCCAGCGTGATTCAATGCTTCGAACGCCATGCCGGCGGTCATCGCGCCGTCGCCGATCACGGCGACTACTTTGCGTTCGCTCTGCTGTTGCCGTGCTGCCAGTGCCATGCCGAGCGCGGCGCTGATCGACGTGCTGCTGTGGCCGACGCCGAAAGTGTCGTACTGGCTTTCGGCGCGGCTGTTGAACGCGGCAAGACCACCGCTCTGCCGCATCGTCAGCATGCGTTCGCGGCGGCCGGTGAGTATCTTGTGCGGATAGCTTTGATGACCGACGTCCCATACCAGGCGATCGTCGGGTGTGTTGAACACGTAGTGCAGCGCGATGGTGAGTTCGACCACGCCGAGCCCGGCGCCGAAATGGCCGCCGGTACGACCGACGGCATACAACAGGTATTCGCGCAGTTGGCGCGCCAGCTCCGGCAATTGCGCCAGCTCCAGCTGACGCAGCGCGGCTGGATCGTCGATGCTGTCCAGCAACGGCGTTGCCGGGCGTTCTAGCGGTATCTGGTCAAACATCGGCGATGACGGCACTTGGGATGGCAAGAGGATGGCAAGGGCTGCGCATTATAGAACTACTCGCCAGCACCGCTCACGCCGAGCGCTCGACCAGGTGGCGCGCCAGCAAGCGCAGCGGTTCCGCGGCCGGACCCAATTCCGCCAGCGCCGCCAGCGCCGCGTCAGCGACCTGGGCCAACCGCGCCTTGGCCGCAGCCAGGCCGAGGATGCTGACATACGTGGCCTTGTGCTGACGCTGGTCCTTGCCTTGTTCCTTGCCGGTGGTGGCGGTGCTGGCTTCGACATCGAGAATGTCGTCGCGAATCTGGAACGCCAGACCTGCCGCTTCGGCGAAATGGCGCAGTGCCGTCAACTGGCCCGCGCTGGCGATACCGGTGCTGAGTGCACCCAGCACCACGCTGGCCACTATCAGCGCACCGGTTTTCAAGCGATGCATGCGGCCGAGCCTGGCTTCGCCCGGCTGCTCGCCGGTGGCGGCCATGTCGAGCGCTTGTCCTGCCACCATGCCGTCGCGGCCGCTGGCGATCGCCAGTTCGCGTAGCATTTGCAACCGCACCTGATCACTGCAATCCGGCAGCGGCGCGGTCGCCAAAATTTCGAATGCGAGTGTCTGCAGCGCGTCGCCGGCCAGAATGGCGGCGGCTTCACCGAATTTGACGTGACACGTCGGCTGGCCGCGACGCAGCACGTCGTCGTCCATCGCCGGCAGATCGTCATGCACCAGTGAATACGCGTGAATGCTTTCGACCGCACAGGCAACGGCATCGGTGGCAGCAGTGACCTTGCCCACGGCCTCAGCTGCGGCATAGGCCAACAATGGCCGCAAGCGTTTGCCGCCACCGAGCACGGCATAGCGCATGGCATCCGCCAGCTTCGGTTCCGCCGCCGCGTGAGTCAGCGTTTGCGTCAGCGCCTGCTCGGCCCGTTGCCGCCGCTGCTGCAACCAGAGTTCGAAATCCATCCGGCCTTACTCGCTGTCGCCGTCGGCGGTGTCTTCGGCAAAGGGCTCCGCGGCCGGCACGTCGGTGTTGGCCAGCAGCAACTGCACTTTCTGTTCGGCCTGATCCAGCATCTGCTGGCATTCGCGGGTCAGCTTGATGCCCTGCTCGAACGCTTTCAGCGATTCTTCCAGGCTGAGGTCGCCCGCTTCCATCGCTTCGACCAGCGATTCCAGATTGGCGAGGGCTTCTTCAAAATTGAACTTGGGGTTTTTGCGGGTCATGGTCAGCAACCTTCAGGATTTCCGCGATTTTTGCACAGTCTGGCGGTCGTTTCCGGCCATTCTACGATCAAGCGCGGGCCAAGGGCACAAGTTCGCTGATGGGGCAGACAGGCGCAAAACAACATGGCACAATCCGGCCCACTGGTTAGAACCAGCTTTGTGCAACAGCAATCTTTTGACCTTCAATAGATGGGGAACACTATGATGAAACGTATCGCTCTTACCGGTGCTGTACTGCTTGGCGCCGCGCTGTCCTTCAACGCCATCGCCGCCGCTCCGCCGACACCGGAAGAGAAGGCAGCCGCCGACATTACCGACCGTCAGGCCGTGTTCAAGCTGTTGCGGCTTTCCAATGCCGCTCTCGGTGCCGCGGCACGCGCGAACAATGCCGACGCCGCCAAAGTGGCGCTGGACCGCATGCAGATGCTGGCCAAGATGATCCCGGAAGTGCTCACCAGCGACACCCGCGCGTTCAAAGCCACGAAAACCCGCGCTTCCGACACCATCTGGGACAACAAAGCCGATTTCGACAAACTGGCAGGTGATCTGCAAGCCACTCTCAAAGAAGTGGCCGACAAAGGCGCCGCCGGCCTTGCTTCCGCAGCCCAGACCATCGGTCCGAAGTGCGGCGCTTGCCATGACCGTTTCCGTCTGAATTGATCATGAACTAAACAAAAAAGCCCCGCAAATGCGGGGCTTTTTTGTTTTTATACAGTTCTACTTGTAAGTAATTAGCGCTGATCTTGAGCAGTGGCTCCGAACGCCGCAGGCGCTCTTTCCATGAACTAAATTCAGACTTTCTTCTAGCTAGTAGCGTCAATCCGGGCTCAGTTGCTTCGAACACCGCGGGCGCTCTTAATCCCTGTCACGCCAACGACGCTTTCATTCTTCACTTGCCTTCACCACCACTGGCAGCAGGTTTGTTGTTGCGCAGGAAGAAGGCGGCGTAGGCGGCCTGGTCTTCAGGTTTTAACAACTTGGTGTGATCAACCACCTTGGCCATCTCGCCACCAACCGCATCACCGTCAGGCGTCAGGCCGGCCGTCAGCAGGTTGCTGAAATCATATTCAACCCAAGTGGCGATGCCTTCACTGTTGATGGCCGGTGCGCCTTTGTCGACACCTGCGAATTCTTCAGCCAACTTCATCATGCCCAATTTGTTACGCGGCGTGTGACACTCGCCACAATGACCCAACGCACGCGCCAGATAGGCACCGCGCTGCTGTTTCGGATCGTCTGATTTGAAGGGAGGCGGCGTGCCTTCCATGACATCGGCCAGAATATTCCAGCCCGCCATCATCCAGCTGAACTGGATCGGCGACAGCTCATGCGGCGGCACCTTGTTGCTGATTGCCGGCAACGACATCAGGTAGGCACCGACATCGAGCACATCCTGATCCGTCATGTTCTTGTACGTGCGGAACGGGAACGCCGGCCAGTAGAAACCACCGCTCGGTTTGCGACCGTGTTTGAGCGCACGCAGGAAGTCCTTGCCAGTCCAGCCGGCGATGCCGGTCTCCTTGTCCGGCGTGATGTTGGGCACGTGGAATTTGTTGGTGCCAAACGGCGTTTCCGCCGGGAGCTCGTGGCCGCCGCTCGGACCAGTAGCATCCTTTTCCTGATGACAAGCGGCACAACCACCCGCGTTGAAGATGTATTCACCGCGCGCAATCGCTTCCGGTCCGGTCGGCAACGGCGTATCCGGCACCATCGGCGGCGCGAACACGGCAACGGCGACGCCAACGGCGACGACACCCACGGCGGACAACACGATTTTGGCTGTGATCATTTCTGGTTCCTGTTCAGGTTTTCGATAAATTATCAACTAAATTGGGGTCAGAGCCCATTTGAAATATCAAGCAGCACCTGATGTCACATTTGTTGCGCGCTTCTTGATATTTCAAATGGGCTCTGACCCCGGGGCTACTGCGGCCGCGTGCTGACTTTCCTTGTAGGCCAGTTTTTCCGCACGGCGTTTCTCGATCAGCTCGGCCACCTCGCCACCCAGATGGGCTTCGCCGCGCTGACGCGCCAGCTCCACTTGCCGTTGCCGCTCGCGGAAATGCGCGATCTGCTCGGCACTGTGTTTGCCGTGACAATGCGGGCAGCTGACGCCTCGTTCGTACAACGCACTGCGCTTGTCGTCGTCGGTGATCGGCAAGCGGCAGGCGTGGCACTGATCGTAATCGCCCTTGGCCAGCGCGTGATTGACGGCGACGCGATTGTCGAACACGAAGCATTCGCCCTGCCACAGCGACTCTGCCTGCGGCACTTTGTCGAGGTAATTGAGGATGCCGCCCTTGAGGTGATAGACCTCGCCGAAGCCCTGCTCTTTCAGGTACGCGGTGCTTTTCTCGCAGCGGATGCCGCCGGTGCAGAACATGGCGATCTTCTTGTGGCGTGCCGGGTCGAGATTTTGTTTCACATATTCCGGAAATTCGCGGAACGATTCGGTGTGTGGATTGACGGCACCCTGGAAGGTGCCGATCTCCACTTCGTAGTCGTTGCGGGTGTCGATCAACAGCACGTCAGGTTGCGAGATCAGTGCGTTCCAGTCCTTCGGTTCGATGTGGGTGCCGGCCTTGCGGCCGGGGTCGATGCCTTCGACGCCCATCGTGACGATTTCCTTTTTCAGTTTGACCTTGGTGCGATAGAACGGAATCACCACGTCGAAACTTTCCTTGTGATCGAGCGATGCCAGCCGCGGATCGCGCTTGAGCCAAGCCAGCACTGCATCGACACCTTCACGCGTGCCGGCAATAGTGCCGTTGATGCCTTCGGCCGCCAGCAGCAACGTGCCTTTGACGCCGTGCAGTTTCATCTGCGCCAGCAACGGCTGTTGTAGCGCGGCGTAATCGGGTAGCCGCACGAAGTGATAGAGCGCGCAGACGACATAGCGCGGCGTGGGTTCGGTCATGTTCGGTTCCTTTGCGGAGCGGATCGTAAATCCGCGGCAAACAGTGGGCGCGATTATAAGGGGCAGGCGGTGGGCCCGTCATTTGATCTGGTTCAAGCCGGACTGCCTGGCAGCAGCGAGAGTGCGAAATGCGCGGCCAGCGCGGCCGGATCCGGCGTCGCCTGCCACGGCAGCGTGGCGACGAGCGGTGCCGGCAATTGCCGCACCAGCGTGGCGATGTTGGCCTCGCGCTCTGGCATGTCGGGGTCGAGGGTGTTGGCGATCCAGCCGGCAAGCTTGAGTCCATCGCGATGGATCGCCTCTGCCGTCAGCAAGGCATGATTGAGGCAGCCGAGCCGCACGCCGACCACGAGCAGCACCGGCAGTTTGAGCTGTTTGGCCAGATCGGCCAGCGTTTCGCGCTCGCTGATGGGCACGCGCCAGCCGCCGGCACCTTCGATCAACGTGACGTTGGCGCGACGCATCAGCACACCCTGGCAGAATCCGGCGATGCGCTCGACCGAGAGTCGCCGGCCCGCCAACGCGGCGGCAATGTGCGGCGCCACTGCAGCAGGCAGACAAAAAGGATTCACTTCGTCGTAGCCGAGCGCTTCGTTGCAGGTGGCTTGCAGCAACAGCGCATCTTCGTTGCGCAGACCTTCGTCAGTCGGCACCGCGCCGGCCGCGACCGGTTTCATCGCCGCGGTGCGCAGGCCGGCATTGTTGGCGGCGTGCAGCAACGCGCACGTAGTCAGCGTCTTGCCAACGCCGGTGTCGGTGCCGGTGACGAAAAAACTGCGACGCAGTTTGGCAGGGTCGTATGCAGTCATGCCGGTTTGCGCAGCGTGAGGTAGTACGTTTCCCAGCTCACCGGAATACCGTCGCTTTGGCGATGGCGTGCGAAGGCTGCGGCGGCAATCCTGAACGCTGCCGGTGAGGAGCGGGATTGCGAGCGGCTGGCCACCACGTTGGCGCCGAGCCCTTTCAGTTCGCGCGACAACGCGAGCAACGATGGATACGGCCGCACCAATGTCTCACTGGAGAAATCGAGGTGCAGGCTGGCGTGCTTCGCCGCGTCGTGCAAAACGGCGGCATCGGCAAACTCGTTGCCATGCCGGCGGTCATCGGCCACGGCCCAGGCAGCCCGCAGTTCGCGCAGCGTCGCCGGCCCCAGCGTGCTGATCAACGCCATGCCACCCGGGCGCAACACGCGCTGCAGTTCGGCCAATACTGCGGCGCTGTCGCACCACTGCAACGTCAACGACGACACCACGAGATCGAGCGATGCGTCCGCGAGCGGCAACGCTTCGGCGGTGGCGCACACCAACCGCGCCGACTCCAGTTGTGCCCGGGCTTGCAGCAGCATCGGCACCGCCACGTCCAGCGCCAGCAAGTGTGCTTGCGGCAGCTTGGCTTGCAGTTGCTGCGCGCAATAACCGGTGCCGCAGCCGAGATCGAGCACGGTCGAAAAATTCTGCTGCGGCAACTTCGTCAGCAAACCGTCGGCCACTTGCCGCTGCAATGCCGCGTAATGATCGTAGCGCGCGGCACTGCGGCCGAACGCAGCCGCGACGCGCGTGCGCAAATTCAGCGCGGCGGCGCGTTCGGCCAATGTGGAGTGGAATTCCGTCATGCCCTTACCGGCGGCAGCTTGAGGCCGGCCAGCGCGGCGAGCAGTTGATCGACGTGCTGCTCGGTGTGCGCCGCGCTCAGCGTCAGCCGCAGTCGCGACGTCCCGGGCGGCACCGTCGGCGGCCGGATCGCGGTGGCAAGAATGCCCTGTTGTTCCAGTTGCACGCTGGCAGCGAGCGCGCGCTCGGCGGTTTCCAGGATCAACACCTGGATCTGCGTCGGCGAATCCAGCAGGTTCAGTTTCAATTCGGCCGCGCCCTTGCGGAAACGCTGCACCAGCGTGCGCAGATGTTCGCGCCGCCAGCCTTCGTTTCTTACCAATTGCAGACTCGCGCGCGTTGCCACTGCCAAGGCCGCCGGCAATGCGGTGGTGTAGATATAGGGCCGGCTGAACTGGATCAGGCTTTCGATCAGTTCGTCGCAACCGGCAACGAAGGCGCCGGCGGTACCGAACGCCTTGCCGAGCGTGCCCATCAGGATAGGCAAGCGGATTTCGTCGATCTGCGCGCCGCGTTCCTGCGCCGCCTCCACCACGCCGCCACCGTTCTTGCCGAGACAGCCGAAGCCATGGGCATCGTCGATCATCATGATGCCGCGGTATTTGTCAGCGATTTTCAGCAGCTGGCCGAGCGGCGCCACGTCGCCGTCCATGCTGAACACGCCGTCGCTGACGAGCAGTCGCAGCCCTTCAGGCTCAGCGCCATCGAGCATCTGCTCGAGCCTTTTCATGTCCTTGTGCGGATAACGGCGGAAGTTGGCGCCGCTGAACAGGCCGCCGTCCAGCAGCGAGGCGTGATTGAGCTTGTCCTCGAACACCTGGTCCTTGTCGTCGATCAGCGTGGTCAGCACGCCGACGTTGGCCATGTAGCCGCTGCCGAACAGCAGCGCACGGCTGCGGCCGGTGAAATCGGCCAGTTCTTCTTCCAGTGCCGTGTGCGCACGCGTGTGGCCGGTGACGAGATGCGACGCGCCGCTACCGGCACCGTATTCATCGAGGCCGCGCTTGAAGGCAGCGATCACGTCAGGGTGATTGGCGAGCCCGAGATAATCGTTGCTGCAGAACGACAACAATTGCTTGCCGTCGATCACCACCTTCACTCCCTGCGGCGACTGCATATGCCGGCGTTCGCGCACGAGCTGACGCTCGATGCGGCCTTGCATGCGCAGGTTCAGGCTGTGCAAAAAGAGTTGGTGGCCGGACATTTTAGTTTGCCTCCGCCTCCACCGTCGCATCCGCCGCCGCGTCGACAAACAGTGCCGATGCCGATGGAGAGACACGTGATTCGACGCTATGGCGGGACGAGTCCGCCTGGTTGGTATGGGCGGGTTCCGGGTGTATTCCCAATCTGGCGAACAACTGCATGTCGTGCGAGGCCAGCGGATTCGACGTCGTCAGCAAACGATCGCCGTAGAAAATCGAGTTGGCGCCGGCGAAGAAACACAGTGCCTGCATCTGGTCGTTCATCTGTTCACGGCCGGCTGACAGGCGCACATGCGAGTTCGGCATCAAAATACGCGCAACCGCGATCATGCGCACGAAGTCGAACGCATCGATGTCTTCGGCGTGTTCCAGCGGCGTGCCTTTGATCTTGACCAGGTTGTTGATCGGCACGCTTTCCGGATGCTGCGGCAGGTTGGCGAGCTCGCGCAGCAAGCCGATGCGGTCCTTCGGCGTTTCGCCCATGCCGACGATGCCGCCGCTGCACACCTTGATGCCGGCAGCTCGCACGTGCGCCAGCGTGTCGAGCCGTTCGTCGAAGTGACGCGTGGTGATGATCTTGTCGTAGTACTCGCGCGAAGTATCGAGGTTGTGGTTGTAGTAATCGAGGCCGGCTTCCGCCAGCGCTTGCGTTTGTTCTTCGGTCAACTGGCCGAGCGTCATGCAGGTTTCCAGCCCCATTGCCCGCACGCCGCGCACCATCTCCAGCACCAGCGGAAAATCTTTTTTCGACGGATGCTTCCACGCCGCGCCCATACAGAAGCGGGTGGCGCCATTGGTCCTGGCGGCTTCGGCTTCGCTCAGCACTTTTTCCAGTTGCAGCAGTTTTTCTTTCTCGAGCCCGGTGTTGTAGTGGCCGCTCTGCGAGCAGTACTTGCAGTCTTCCGGACAAGCGCCGGTCTTGATCGACAACAGCGTGCTGACCTGCACCGCGTTCGGGTCGAAATGCTGACGATGCACGCCGTGGGCGCGGTACAGCAGATCGTTGAACGGGAGCTGGAACAGCGCTTCGATTTCGTGGTTCTGCCAATCGTGGCGGACGGAGACGGACATGGGGTTTCCTGACTGCGTGGACGGGGAATCCGGCCAGCCGGATCGGACAATCCGGACTAGACTGGGACGAGGCCATGGTAGGCAGTGGAGGCGGGATGTCAATCTGGATGACAACGAGGTATTACCAATGGGCAAATATCGCCCAGTTCTGGCTGCTACCACCGGTTTGCGTGCTGTGCCGCCAGCCTGGTCAGGCCGGACGCGACCTGTGCCATGGCTGTGAAGACCGGCTACCCAGAACGGAATATCCCTGCCCCGGTTGCGCGCTGCCGCTGCCGCCGGGTGCCGAGGCGCTGCAGTGCGGCTTATGCCAGCGTCATCGGCGGATTAATACCACGGTAGCAGCCACGGCTTATGAGGAGCCGGTGAGCGCACTGATAACCCGGTTCAAATATCACCAAGGGCTGGAGTGCGGACGTGTATTGACGCAACTGCTGCTCGACTGCATCCGCCAGCACTACCGATCGCAGCCCTTGCCCACTTTGTTGTTGCCAGTGCCCTTGCATGCCACACGCCTGCGCGAACGTGGCTACAACCAATCGTTGTTGATGGCGCGCGATCTCGGTCGCGCGCTGGCCATTCCGGTCGCGACTCACGCGCTACAGCGTCAGCGCATCACACCACCGCAGCAAGGCCTCAGCGCGCCGCAACGACGCCGCAACCTGCGCGGTGCTTTTGTGCTGACGGAACCATTGCCACAGCGACGCATTGCGCTTATCGACGACGTGGTGACGACGATGAGTACCGTCAACGAAATCGCCCGCGTATTGCAGCGCGGCCAGGCGTCACCACCTGAGATCCACGTGTGGTGTCTGGCACGTGCCTGAGAAGCTCAGTGCGCCGCGCTCACCGCGATATCGAGCGTCGCCGTGCCGGAGAACGAACCCAGGCTGAGACTATTGCCTTGCTGCTGCGACTGCGCGACACCGCCCTGGTATTGCCAGCCGGCCGGCAACAGCAGCGTGAGGCCGTCGATGGCATCCTTGCTGGTGAGCGTGATGCGGCGTGCGTTGGCGCTGCCGGCTTCGATGCTGATGCTGACCGCTTCACGCGTGGCCCACCACTGGCCGTAGTCGCGCACGGTCGAGAACCACGCCTCGTTCTTCAGCGCGGCGATGTACTTGCGGACGAAGTCGAGCTTGTGATCGACCGAATCGGTATGCACCAGCAGCGTCACCAAACCGTGATAGGCGGCGATGTGACGGCTGACGTCGATGGCGGCATCGACGCGATCGCCCAACCTGCCCTCTTCGTCTTCGATGGTGACGGGGAATTCGTACACCGGCGACGGTGCCTCATAGGCGCGGTCCACCATGTCGCGGAACGGCAGATGCGTCAGCGCTTCGTTGGCGGTCATGCTGGAACTGTAGCGATAACCGGTGGCCGTCAGCATCTGCGGCAACGAGCGCGGATACGACAGGTGCCCGGGACGGAACGAGATCACGTGCTCGCTGGTTTGCGATTCCAGCAAAAACTTGCTGACGCGCAATTCGCCGGCAATGGTGGCCCCTTCGACCTTGCGCTGTTCCTTCACGAACGGCCGATAGGCGGGATACTGCTCGGTGCCGCTGCCGGTCTCGAGTTCGTTGAATATGCGCGAATGCGCCACCGTGTGACTGGCGACTTCCATGCCCATGCCCATCAGCTGGCGCAGGTAGTCGATGGTGTCGGGCTGGTAGAACGTATCGTCGCTGTAGTCCTTCACGTACTTGGTCTGGATGAAATAGGTCGCCCGTACACCGGCATCGTGTTCGACCTGGCCATACATCGGCGCGTTGACGATGGAGCGGGTGTAGTCGATGTCGTGCGACATCAGCACTGTCAGATCCTTGCCGTGTGGCGTCGGCGACAGCAACACCGCATTGCTTTCGCCCTGTTGATACACCGCGGCCAGGAAGCGCAGCAAGGTGTCGAGCTTGGGCTGATAGTGATTGACGTAGGTATCGGCCGCGTTCGGCGCGCGGCCGCCGTGCGCTTGCAGGATGAAGTGCCCCCAGTCGAAACCGAGCGCATAGGCATGGCCGGTACCGGTGGCGGACTCGAACTGGTTGTGGGTGATGGCCGCGCTGCCATCTTCGAACACGGCCAACGCTTGGCGCTTGGGGTTGTGGTAGGAAACGCCCGGTAGGCCGCTCTTCGATTCTTCGATCGCGCCCAGGTAGAGACGCGACTCCACCGGCGATGCCGCGAACGCATGGGTGAAGTCGGTATCGGCGAAATCGAGCTGGTGATGCAACCGGTCTTCGGTCGAGTTCTCGAAACCGAAAACTTCCTGCAGCCCGCCGCCCACCACGGCGAATGCGATCAGCGTGCCGCCGCCATGCACATGAGCGGCGAGTGCTTGCAATACCTCGGGCGCGGTGTTGCCGCCAGTCAGCGACGGATACACCATGACGACCTTGTGCTTGAGCGCCTCTGCCGGATCGGTGACCAGCGTGAACGGAATGCCGATGCTGCTGAGCCCGCTGGCGATGCCGTACCACTCCGATTGCGGATCGTTTACCAGCACGGCGAGCGAGGAGACGTCGTTACGCGGAAACGCCGACATGTCCAGCTTGAAATCGGCCGGCGTCGGCAGCACGGTGGCCGCGGCGGGGCCATGCAGATCGGCAAAAACCGGCCGCTGCGACCAGTACCAATATCCCAGCGCCGCCACCAGCGGCACCACCACGATCAACAATCGTTTCGACAATCTCACACGTCACCTGCCTTGTGTCGGCAACTGATCCAATCCATGAATGGCCAGGCCGGCGAAAGATTCCCATACCGACCATTCCGTTTCCAGTCTCGTGGCCAATGCGCGCAGCGTCTCTTCGTCGCCGGCGAAGGTGATGTTGCGCACATCGACCACGGTTTCGCCAGTGCGGCGATAGGCAAGGCCTGGCAAACCGGCCTGCACGCCATCGAACAACACCAGCAGGCCGGTGCCGCCAATGTCGAACAGCCACAATTCTCCCGACTTCAAGTCCGCGGCGTAGCGGCGGTACGATTCATTGCGGCCATTGCCGGCGTTGACGCCGAGCGTGCCGCGCTCGAGCGCCATCGTCACCTTGTTGCCGCTTTGCTGGCCCCAGGCCAGAAACGGCAGTGCACCGGCGCGCAGGGCCTCGGTGTTGGTACGGTAGTTCATCACGGTCAGGCTGAGCCCGGATTGTCGCAAGCCATCGAGCAATTGCGAACCCCAGTCGGGATGCGTGCCCCACCACACCGGCACCACCAGGTCGAGCGGCAATTGCTGCGCCAGCGTGGTTTGCACGCCATTCACCGTGGCGAGATAACGCTGGCGCCAGTAGTCCGGCGCAAGCACGTAACCGGGCAACAGGTACGGCTCGATGTCGAGTTGCACGCCGGCGAGCTGCGCCGTTTTGTGTTCAGCGTTGTATTGCAGGTAAGCCTGCACGCGCCGCAGCAGCAACGCCAGGCTCTGCGGCAGCACGTCGTGGCGATCGCCCAGCACGGCCCATACTTCGAGTTGGTGTTCGCGTGCCTGCTGCACGAAGGTGGCGAGTTGAGCGACTTGTTCGAGCGAGCCGTCGGCATTGACCGGCAACGTCATATACAACTTGTGCAGATGCTCGCGCGCTGCGAGCGGCCATACATCCAGCGCGCGCTGCTGCCACCACTGCGGCGACCACAACCAGGCGCCGCGACGACTGGATACGGTTTCCGGCGCAGCCGGCAGCAACCGCACCGATTCCAGTTGAGCGTGCGCGGCAGTGGCCGGACACAGCAACGTCACGCTGCTCCACGGCTGCGCCGATGCCGGCAGTTCGAAACGCACGCTGCGCGCATCGTTGCCTTGCAAGCGCACGTCGCCCAGCAGCAGCGGTGCTTCGCGCCGTTCGCGCTCGCCATCGGCAATGGCGACGCCGAATTCGCCGGTTCCGCGCAGCACCAGTTCGAGTTGCATGCGCGGCAATTGCTCCCAGCGCAGCGCAGTGCGCAGATACAGGCCGGCGGCTTGCTTGCCCTGTTCGCATGCAAGCGTAGTGTCCTGCACCCGGCTGCGCGCCTCCGCACCGAAGGCGCCGGCTTGCAGCGACGGCAGCAGGTTGGACGCCAGCGGCAGGAAATCCGCTTCCGGCGGCAGTGTGGGCGCGCCGGTGATTTCGCTGATCTCGGTGCCCTGGTCGCGGAAATAACCTTGCAGGCCCAGCGTGGGCGGAGCTGCCGACGGTTTCAGTTCGGTGAGGGAGAACCAGCGGATATTGCTGTCGGCAACCGGCAACGTCACTGCCTGGCAGCGCGCATCGGTCGTCATCGCATCGCTCAGTGTCACCTGCACCGGACGGCCATCGGTGCCGTACATCTCGCTGTTTTCGTCAGCGACGGAGTCCTGCGGACACACGCGGATCGTCGCGGCGTGAGCCATGCTGCCGGCCAGCAGCAGGCAGGCGTACAGCCAGCACGGCGGCACGAATCGCAGCGGAATAGCTAGAAATCCGGACATTGAATAGACAAGCGCCGTAACCAACGAACCGGGCCATTGTAACGTCGCCGCGCTTGTAATCCCGCTGGCCAGTGTATTTACTTGCCGCCACTCCATCCGCTCTCCCGGCTCACGTGATCGACCTCGACTTCGACCGCCAGCACCTCTGGCATCCGTACACTTCGATGCAGCAGCCATTGCCGGTCTATCCGGTCCGCCGCGCCGAAGGTGTGCGGCTGTTGCTGGAGGACGGTAGCGCTCTCATCGACGGCATGGCGTCGTGGTGGTGCGCCATTCATGGTTATCGGCACCCAACGCTGGATGCTGCAATAACGGATCAGCTCGGCAGGATGGCGCACGTGATGTTCGGCGGCTTGACCCACGAACCGGCGATCGAGCTCGGCAAACTGCTGGTGCAACTGGCACCGCCAGGCCTCGACAAGGTGTTCTTGTGCGACAGCGGCTCGGTCAGCGTCGAAGTGGCAATCAAGATGGCGTTGCAGTACTGGATCAGCGTCGGCCTGCCCGGCAAGTCGAAACTGGTGACTATCCGCAAGGGCTATCACGGCGACACGTTTGCGGCGATGAGCGTGTGCGACCCGGTCACCGGCATGCATCATCTGTTCAGCGCAGTGTTGGCGAAGCAATTGTTCGTCAGCGAACCGCAAACGCCGTTCGGCCAGCGCTGCCCGGCGAGCGAACTGCACGAACTGCGCGCCACGCTCGAAGCCCATGATGACGAGATCGCCGCGGTAATTCTCGAGCCCATCGTGCAAGGCGCCGGCCGCATGTATTTCTATTCCGCCGACTATTTACGCAGTGTGCAGGCCTTGTGCGACGAATACGACGTGCTGTTGATCGCCGACGAAATCGCCACTGGCTTTGGCCGCAGCGGCAAGTTGTTTGCGTGCGAACATGCCGGCATCACGCCCGACATCCTGTGCGTCGGCAAGGCGTTGACCGGCGGTTACCTGACGCTGGCAGCGACGCTGTGCACCAGTCGCATCGCCGCGGTGATTTCGCACGACGGCGGCGTGTTCATGCACGGCCCGACCTTCATGGGCAATCCGCTCGCCTGCGCGGTGGCGGTGGCCAGCGTCAAACTGTTGCTCGACTCGCCGTGGCAGCAGCGCATCGCCGCCATCGAAGCGCAGTTACAACGCGAGCTGGCGCCGTGCCGCGCGTTGCCGGGCGTAGCCGACGTGCGCGTACTCGGCGCCATCGGCGTGGTCGAGATGCAGCAGCCGGTCAATATGGCCGAGGCCCAGCGCTTCTTCGTCGAGCGCGGCGTGTGGATACGCCCGTTCGGCAAACTGGTATACCTGATGCCGCCGTACATCATCGAACCTGGCGATCTCAGCCAGCTCACTGCCGCAATCCTTGCTTTCGTAAATGGGCTCTGACCCCATGGCGCTGACCGCAACCATCTACGTATTCACGGTCGAACTGGCCGATTCCGACCGCGGCATTTACCAGACACTGGAAATCCGCGCCGCCATACATCCGTCGGAAGCGCCGGAATACCTGTGGGCCCGCGTGCTGGCTTACTGCCTCGAATACTGCGAAGGCATCGCCTTCTCCAAAGGCCTGGCCGACCGCGACGAACCGACTTTATATGCTCGCGACCTGACCGGCGCCCTGACCCTGTGGATCGAAATCGGCACCCCCACCGCCGACCGCCTGCACCAAGCCAGCAAGGCCTGCCAGCGCGTGGTGGTCTATTGCCACAAGGACGCCGAACTGCTGGCCAGCAAACTGCGCGAAGCCAAAATCCACCGCGCCGAGACCATCGAACTA
>DATJXP010000138.1:0-6020 GCA_035500035.1 Candidatus Acidiferrum sp.
TCTTGAAAAAGGAGAACAATTCGCTCCAGAGGAAGCCCTGTGTAAATCGGCGTTTCTAATGAGAGATAGAGTATTGAGTTTGGATTTATGCCTTTATCGAGAAGTCCGCGAATTGCATGGAAGACCATTACAGTTTTCCCGACACGGCGAGGTCCCATCAGAACAATCGCCCTTCGAACGGAGATGTCCGATATTCCGGCATAGAAGGAGGCGAAGTATTTCCTCCTTGGGTTATTTTGGTAGGCAATTTCTTTATTGCCGTTAGGCTCCCACCAAGGATTATCGAAGCTGAGTCTTTTCAGGATGTCATCAACAGAGATTTGCAGCATAAGATGTGTAAGATCAGAGGAGTGATCTTAATTTTACTCTGCCTGAGAGCAAGATCAATCTGTTGATCTTAAATTCTAAGTCCGTGTCACAGTGACACGCACTTCCAACTCGTGCTCGCCGCCGCCGAGCACGACACCGCGCAGCGGCGTGACGTCGGCATAATCGCGGCCCCAGCCGATGACGATGAATTCGGTGTTGGCGAGTTTGCCGTTGGTGGGGTCGAAGCCGACCCAGCCGACGCCCGGCAGCCAGGTTTCCACCCACGCGTGCGAGGCGTCGCTGCCGACCAGTTTTTCTTCGCCCGGCGGCGGCTCGTTGAGAATGTAGCCGCTGACGTAGCGCGCCGGCAGTTTGTAACTGCGCAAGCAACTCAGCATCACGTGCGCGAAGTCCTGGCATACGCCGCGTTTGCCGGCGAACACCTCCGCCAGTGGCGTGTTGATGTCGGTGGCATCGACGTCGTAGGTGAAATCGTTTTTTATCTGCTGGGTGAGTTCCAGCATCGCTTCCAGCCACGGCCGGCCCGGTGTCAAAAAGCGCGCGGCGTATTGCTGGCTGGCCGGCAGCAGCGGCACCAGCGGCGACGGCAGCCGCATGTCGGTGACTTCGAGCGACTCGGTGGTGTAGACCGATGGCAGCAGCGCGGTTTCCCACGGTTGCGCGCTCAACTCCGGCGACGGTTCGAAAGTCTCGACCCGCACCAGCGTGGTCGAAGTCACATGCAGGCTGTCGTGCGGATTCTGGATCAGCACGCTCATGCAATGGTTGCCGTAGTAGTCGCGGCTCTTGCTGCTTTCGTCGGGTTCCGGGTGGAACTGCAGCGAATGCCACAGCACTTCCTGATGCGCGGTGTGGCGCGGCGTCAGGTGCGACAAGTGCTGACCGTTCACCGCCTGGTAAGCGTAGTTGTACACGGTGTCGTGCACCACCTGGTATTCGATGCGGCTCATTCGGCGCCACCCAGGTTGCGGTCGCTCTGCAGCGTGGCGCGCGGGTTGTTGAAGAACAGCGTGGTCAAGCGCGCGTTCAGTTCGATGCAGCCGTCGTAGAACAGTTGCAACACTTCCAGCAGGCGCGGGTTGTCGGGATGAAAGTCGCGATCGGGGTCGAGTTCGCGCACCAGCGCGATGGCCGGGTCCAGCAATTCGCGGCCGCACGGGCCGTGCATGGGTTCCAGCTTGCGCAGGTAATCGCAGATGCCGATGGCCTGGAACAGCAGCGAGTGCGGGTTGCTGTCGTCGCGCACCAGCAGGTCGATCACCGGCAGCCATTCCGGTTGCGCCATGTAGCGCGAGCGGTAGGTGATCACCGAATCGCACAGTTCCAGCAGCCAGATCAGGCCGGAATCGGCGCCGTTGTGGCAGGCGTGCTGCACCGCGCGCGTCAAGAAGCTGAGCCGCTCGAGCCGGCGGCCTATCGACAGGAAACGGAAGCTGATGTCGCGCGTCATGTTGTCGAGCGTGTAGCCGGCCAGCGTGGTGGTGCCGACGATGGCAGTGTCGAGCCACGCCAGGCCTTCCGACAGCGTGACCTGTTCGTTCAACACCGGGTTGCGCAGCAACTGGGTGACGGTGCGCCAATGGTCCATCGACAAGCGGTTGCGCAGCTGGAACGCCAGATGATGCAGGCGCCTGAGGTTGGCAGCGAGGCCGAACGGTTCGCTGTCGAGCGTGCAGGCGTCGAGCAGGCGGCGGTCGAGCGGGCGTTCGTCGGCAGCCGCGATGTAGCTTTCCACCAGCGAAAACACCGGGTTGCTGAGGCCGTCTTCCGATTCCTGCAGCACCGAGTTCAACGCTACGCGCAACAACCGCGCCACGTGCTCGCAGCGTTCGCAGGTGCGGCCGTACCAGTATTTGTTTTCGGCGCCGCGCGAAGTCAGCACGCCTTTCGAGCTGACGAGGTCAAGCGAGGTCAGCGTGCTGCGCAGCAGCGAGAACTGCGTGTCTTCCGGACCTTCCGGCAACACCCAGGTGTCCTTCGAGCTGCCGCCGCGCTGCATGGCGACGATGCGGGCGTCGGCTTCGCTCGAAACCCGCGTCAGTCCGCCCGGCATCACCGCGTAGCTGCCGTTGCTGCTCATGCACGCGTGCAGCCGCAACGCGATGCCGCGCGGCGCCAGCCGTTGCTGGTGATGCATGTTGAGTATCGGCGTCTGCGATACCTGCACCAGTTCCTGCGCGAGGTAGCGTTCGGGATGGGCGCGGATTTCGTCTTTCAGCGACTCGAGTTGTTCGGGGCCCAGTTCGTCGCCGAGCCAGGCGTCACGGCCCCAGCCGCGGTTGGCGACCTTGAACGCCAGCGAATCGGCGCGTTCGAGCGCTTCTTCCATCGCCGCCGGCTCGCCGCACCACCAGGTGGCGATCGACGGCAGCAACAGGCTCTCGCCCAGCAGGTGCTCGCACAAACGTGGCAGGTAACCGTACAGCGCGCCGCCTTCGAGGATGCCGGTGCCGGGCGCATTCGCCATCAGCACGGTGCCACGTCGAATACATTCCATCAGGCCCGGACAGCCGAGCGTGGAGTCGGCGCGCAGTTCGAGCGGATCGCAGAAGGTGTCGTCCTGGCGACGGATGATGGCGTGCACGCGGCGTGGACCTTCGATGGTCTTCAGCCAGATCTTGTTGTTGAGCACGGTGAGGTCGCCGCCTTCCACCAGCGGAAAGCCGAGGTAGCGCGCCAGCAACGCGTGTTCGAAATAGGTTTCGTTCCACGGGCCCGGCGTCCACACCACGGCCAGCGTCGTGCCGTCGCCGCGTGGCGCGTGCTGCATCAGCGAATCGCGCAGCGTGGCGAAATACTGCGCCAGATGACGCACGTTCTGATTGCGGAACAGATCGGGAAACACGCGCGAGACGATCAGCCGGTTTTCCAGCGCGTAACCGGCACCGGACGGCGCCTGCGTGCGATCCGCCACCACCCACCATTGGCCGTCGGGCGAGCGGGTCAGGTCGGCGGCATACAGATGTAGAAAGTGTTTGCCCGGCGGCTGCGTGCCCCACGCATTGCGCAGGAAGCCGCCGTGACCGAACACCAGCGGCGCCGGCACCAGCCCTTCCTTCAACAACGTCTGTGGGCCGTACAGGTCGGCGACGACGGCGTTCAGCAATTTCGCGCGCTGGGCGATGCCCGCTTCGAGCCCGCGCCATTCGTCGGCGGCGATCATGAACGGCAGCACGTCGAGTTCCCACTGGCGGTCGAGACCGTCGGGATCGGTATAGACGTTGTAGGTGATGCCGCTGTCGCGGATCTGGCGTTCGGCACTCTGGATGCGGCGGCCGAGTTCGCCGGTCTCCAGCTTGCGCAGCGCATCGTGCAGCGGTTGCCAGTGCGGGCGCGGTTCGTCCGGCGCGCTGAACATTTCGTCGTAGCGCTCGGCCGGCAGCTCGTAGTCGGTCAGCACCGGCTGTTGCGCCGGGGCGGAGTTGTCGGTGGTGGGTTGGTCGGCCATCGTGTCTTGCATTTTGCCGGATTACCTTACCTGCGCAAATCCAGCGTGAACGGATAGTTGGGATTGCGCGGTTCGTCCTGCACCGACATCGGCCCCGGCGTGTGATTGAGCCGGAAGAAGCGGGCGAGGCGGCGGGCATCGGCCTCGTAGCTGTTGACCGGGAAGGTGTCGTAGTTGCGGCCGCCGGGATGCGCCACGTGGTACTGGCAACCGCCGAGCGAGCGTTGCATCCAACTGTCCACCAGATCGAACGTCAGCGGCGCATGCACGCCGATGGTCGGATGCAGGCACGACGACGGCTGCCACGCACGGTAACGCACGGCACCGACGAATTCGCCGACGTTGCCGGTCGGCTGCAGCGGCACCTTGCGGCCGTTGCAGGTCAGCACGTGGCGGTCATCGACCAGGCCCTGCACCTTCACCTGCAACCGTTCGATCGACGAATCGACATAGCGCACGGTGCCGCCAGGCGCGCCTTCTTCGCCCATCACATGCCAGGGTTCGAGCGCGAGCCGCAGTTCGACATCGACGTTCTTGCTGGAGAAATCGCCGAGTTTGGGGAAACGGAATTCGTAGTGCGGCGCAAACCACTCGGGCTTGACGTCGTAGCCGAAGTGGCGCATTTCCTCGAGCACGTCGCCGAAGTCGTCCCACACGAAGTGGCCGAGCATGAAACGGTCGTGCAGTTCGGTGCCCCAGCGTTTGAGTTTTTCCGGACGATACGGTTGCTGCCAGAAGCGCGAGATCAGGCCGCGCAGCAGCATCTGCTGCGCCAGGCTCATCTCGGCATGCGGCGGCATTTCGAACGCGCGCAGTTCGAGCAGGCCGAGGCGGCCGGAGGCCGAATCGGGCGAGTACAGCTTGTCGATGCAGAACTCGCTGCGATGCGTGTTGCCGGTGACGTCGATCAGCAGGTTGCGCAGCACGCGATCGACTTGCCACGGCGGCAGGAAGCCGGAACTTTGCAGGCGACGCAATTCGCGACAGGCGATCTCGAGTTCGTAGATCGATTCGTGCCGCGCTTCGTCGATGCGCGGCGCCTGCGAGGTCGGGCCGATGAACAAGCCCGAGAACAGGTACGACAGCGACGGATGGTTGAGCCAGTACGTCAGCATGCTGGTCAACAACTCGGGCTTGCGCAAAAACGGCGAATCGCCCGGCGTGGCGCCGCCGAGCACGAAGTGGTTGCCGCCGCCGGTGCCGGTGTGACGGCCGTCGAGCATGAATTTTTCGGTGGACAGCCGCGTCTGGTGCGCCGTCTCGTACAGGAACGTGGTCTGCTCGACCAATTGCGGCCACGACGCCACCGGTTGCACGTTGACTTCGATGACGCCGGGGTCGGGCGTCACCCGCAGCGTTTCCAGCCGCGGATCGCGCGGCGGCTCGTAACCTTCGAGAATCACCGGCAGGTCTTCGGCTTCGGCGACGGCTTCGATGGTTGCCACCAGCCGCAGGTACGCTTCCAGATGCTGCAACGGCGGCATGAACAAATAGAGCCGGCCGTCGCGTGGCTCGGCGCACATCGCGGTGCGGGTGATCCAGGCCGCCGACTGGAACGGTTGCGGCCGGCGCAGCGGGTCGCCAGTGGTGCCAGCGCCAGTCGAGCCGAAACGCTCGGCGAAATCGGCTGCATCGTTGTAGCGGTTCTCGTAATTGCTACGGGTTTCTTCGTGGCGCTCGGCGAAACCAGGCTGCATGCGTATTTGCTGATACGAACCCAGTGGCGCCAGCTCCTGGTAATGATCGTGCGGATGCTGCCACGGATAGTCGGCCTGGCTGACCCACGGCTGCGAATCGAGCGGCAAGCGGTAGCCGAGCGCCGAATCGCCGGGAATCAGGTAGCAACGTTCGTCGCGCAGGAACCACGGCCCGCTCTGCCAGCCACGGCCATTGGAGTTGATCGGCAGCACGTGGCCGACCAGGTAATCGAGGCCTTGGCCGAACACCTTGCGCAGGCGGGCGCGTTCGAGCGGATCGTCGAGCCGCGAATCGAACGGATCGACATTGGCCGGCAACTTGCGTTCGCGCCACAGGTAGTACCAGGCGTCTTCGTACGCGGGAAAGATGTGCTTGCCATCGACACCGAGTTTCAACGCCAGCGCGCGCAGGAATTTGCCGGCGCGATCGGCATCGACGCCGTAATTTTTGGTTTCATCAGCAAACAGCTGCGGGTTCTGCCACACCGGTTGGCCGTCCTTGCGCCAGAAAGTATTGAGCGACCAGCGCGGCAGCTGTTCGCCTG
>DATJXP010000139.1:0-4547 GCA_035500035.1 Candidatus Acidiferrum sp.
AGCCAAACCCAGATCAGCAAGATCATCGCGCGTGAAGTACTGGATTCGCGCGGCAATCCCACCGTGCAGGCCGACGTGGTGTTGGCCGGTGGCGCCAAGGGCACGGCCTGTGCGCCGTCGGGCGCCTCGACTGGTTCGCGCGAAGCGCTGGAGCTGCGCGACAAGGATCCCAAGCGCTACCTGGGCAAGGGCGTGTTGAAGGCAGTGGGTGCCGTCAACAACGACATCGCCAAGGTGCTGATTGGCAAGGATGCGCTGGAGCAGGCGGTAATCGACGACATCATGATCAAGCTCGACGGCACCGACAACAAGTCGAAGTTCGGCGCCAATGCCGTTCTTGCAGTGTCATTGGCTGCCGCACGCGCCACGGCTGCCGCGATTGGCAAGCCGCTCTATGCACACATCGCCGACCTGTACGGTACTCCGGGCAAATTCAGTATGCCGGTGCCGATGATGAACATCATCAACGGTGGCGAGCATGCCGACAACAACGTCGACATCCAGGAATTCATGGTGCAGCCGGTGGGTGCGCCGAATTTCCGCGAAGCATTGCGCTACGGCGCGGAAGTGTTCCACTCGCTGAAATCGGTATTGAAAAAACAAGGGCTCAACACTGCGGTCGGCGACGAAGGCGGTTTTGCACCGAACCTGCCTTCCAATGCAGCCGCGCTCGACGCGATCATGGAGGCGATTGCCAAGGCAGGATTTGCCGCAGGCAAGGATATTTGCCTCGCACTCGACTGCGCCGCATCGGAGTTCTGCCACGACGGCAAATACGTACTGGAAGGCGAGGGCAAGAGCTACACCAGCGAACAGTTTGCCGACTATCTCGCCGGCTTGAGCAGTCAGTATCCCATCCTGTCGATCGAAGACGGCATGCACGAAAGCGACTGGGATGGTTGGGCCGCGCTGACGAAGAAACTGGGCAACAAGCTGCAATTGGTCGGTGACGATTTGTTCGTTACCAATACTTCCATTCTCGAGCGCGGCATCAAGGCCGGTATTGCCAACTCCATCCTGATCAAGTTCAACCAGATCGGTTCATTGACCGAAACGCTGGCGGCGATCCGCATGGCACGGGGTGCCGGCTATACCGCGGTGATTTCGCATCGCTCCGGCGAAACCGAGGACACGACACTGGCCGATCTGGCCGTCGGCACCGCAGCCGGCCAGATCAAGACCGGTTCGTTGTGCCGCAGCGATCGCGTCGCCAAGTACAATCGGTTGCTGGTGATCGAAGAAGAACTGGACGGCAAGGCGCCTTATCGGGGCCGTGCCGAATTCACCCGAAGCTGAGGCAGAAGCCGGAGAAGCTGCGATGAAGACCATATTGGGGATCCTGATCGTGATTCTGGCCGTGCTGCAGGTCCGCTTGTGGCGCGGCGAAGGCAGCCTGGCCGACATCGACCGTTTGCAACGCGAGATCGACAATCAATCTGCCGCCAACGCCGGGCTCGAGCAGCGCAACAAGGGGCTCAAGCAGGAAGTCCGCGATCTGAAAACCGGGCTGGATTCGGTGGAAGAGCACGCACGCAGCGAACTGGGCCTGATCAAGCACGGCGAAACCTACTACCTGATCGCCGACAAGAACCAATTACGCGCCGTCGTGCCAGCCAAAGCCGCCACGCACTGAGCAGGACAACCGGATCGTGGTCGCGGTCAGACATCATCTGTTGTTGCCGGCAGCCGGCAGCGGTCGTCGCATGGGACACGAGTTCCCGAAACAATACCTGGAAATTGCCGGCCGTACCGTATTGCAACACACGCTGGAGCGGTTGGGAGCGCTTGAACGAATCGATAGCATCATGCTGGTTCTGTCGGTCGACGATCCCTGGTGGTCGACAGTCGAATCCCGTCTCTCTGCACCCGTTCGTGCCAAGTTGCGTTGCGCCGCCGGCGGAGCCGAACGCTGCGATTCCGTGTTCAATGGTTTGCAGGCATTGAAGGCCGTGGCTCAGCCGGATGACTTCGTGCTGGTGCATGACTCGGTGCGGCCGTGCGTGCGGATCGCCGATGTGCTGCGTTTGCTGGAGGCCGTGGCGCACGAGCCGGCAGGTGGTTTGCTGGCTACGCCGGTACGCGATACGCTCAAACTCGCGACTGCCGACGCCCATGTCGAGCGCACGGTGGATCGCACCATGCTGTGGAGTGCTGCGACCCCGCAGGTATTCCGCTACCGCATTTTGCATGAGGCACTTGTTAAAATGGCCGCTGTCGGCCGCAAGGTCACCGACGAAGCCGAAGCGGTCGAAGCATTGGGTCATCCGGTGAGACTGGTGCAGGGCAGCGCCGACAACATCAAACTGACTTATGCCGACGACCTGCAATTGGCCGAACTGATCCTGGGAGCGAACGACTGAATGCAATGGCGCATCGGCAACGGCTATGACGTGCACCGCTTTACCGATGCGGAGGTGCCCGATGCCTTCATTACCATCGGTGGTGTCCGCATCGCCAGCAAGCGCGCGTTGCTGGCGCATTCCGACGGCGATGTGCTGGTGCACGCGCTGTGCGATGCGTTGCTGGGTGCGTTGGCGCTTGGCGATATCGGCCATCATTTTCCTGACAGTGATCCCCGCTATCGTGGCGTCAGCAGTTTGTTGTTGTTGCAACATGTAATGCGATTGGTAACCGACAAAGGTTGGCAGCCGGGTAATGTCGATTTGACGCTGGTTGCGCAGGAGCCGCGGTTTGCGCCGCATGTTGCCGCCATTCGCGCTTCGCTTGCCGCAGCGTTGGCTGTGCACATCGATCAGGTCAGCGTCAAAGCCACCACCACAGAAGGCCTGGGGTTCACCGGACGCCGCGAAGGCATCGCCTGTTATGCGGTGGCGCTGCTGCAGCAAGGAAGCGGCGCGTGAACTGGGCGAACGTCTACCCAAGTTTGAATCTGGCGCACGGTGGCCCGGTGTCGGTCGGATGCATCAAGCAGCAACTGGAAGATTTCGTGGTGGAAGAAGAGCTGGCGTTCATCCCCGATGGTGCCGGCGAGCATGAGTTCCTGTTCATCGAGAAATATGGTTTGAATACGACAGATGTCCAGCGTTTGCTGGCGAGGCTCTATCAACTGCCGGCGCAACGCGTCAGTTATGCCGGGCTCAAGGATCGTCAGGGCGTTACCCGACAGTGGTTCAGTGTGCATGCCGGTCTCAAACATGCCGCACCGCGCATCGACGAATTGCCGGTCACGGTGAAAGTGCTGCAGCGTTTGCGCAACAGTCGCAAGCTGCAACGCGGTTCGCATCGAGGCAACCGGTTTACGCTGAAGGTACGGGGTTGCGCCGCAACGACTGCACAGTTGCTGGAGCAACGGTTGGGATTGATTCGGGCGCGAGGAGTCCCGAATTATTTCGGCTATCAACGCTTCGGTCGTGACGCAGACAACCTCGCCCAGGTTGCCCGCTGGTTTGCCGATCCGCTGCAACAACCTTCATCGCGCACGCAGCGTGGATTGTTGCTGTCTTCGGCGCGCAGTCTTATTTTCAATGCCGTGTTGTCGGAACGGGTTGCCGCCGGCAACTGGAATCACATTTTGCCGGGCGAAGTGGTGGCATTGAGCGGGACGGCCAGCAGTTTCGCCAGTCACCGGGCCGGCGCCGAGGAGTTGCAGCAGCGATTGCAGCAGTTCGACATCCATCCTACCGGGCCCTTGTGGGGAAGCGGCGAGGCCGACGTTACCGGCGAAGTAGCCCGATTGGAATCCGAGGTTGCCGGTCGCTACCGGGAATTTGCCCTTGGGCTGCAACAGGAAGGGTTGCGCCAGGAGCGACGTGCGCTGAGACTGGCGGTACAGAATCTGCAGGCTGGATATGAAGATGGCGTGTTGCAATTGTCATTCAGTTTGACGCGTGGTGCGTATGCGACGGCCGTGTTGCGTGAATTGGTGGAGCTGGAATCGGCATGAGTCTGTTGTTGTCGAACGATGACGGGGTGCATGCGCCAGGACTGTTGGCGTTGATGCAGGCACTGTCCGTCAAGGGCCATGAACACGTTGTGGTGGCGCCGGATCGTGATCGCTCCGGTGTCAGCAACTGCTTGACGCTGGATCGACCGTTGCAGCTCATCAAGCTCGATGCGAGGCGGTTTGCCGTCGACGGCACACCAACCGATTGCATCCATCTGGGCACGGCAGGTTTGTTCATGCCTGAGCCGCAGCGGGTAATCTCGGGCATCAATTTCGGTGCCAATCTGGGCGATGACGTGTTGTATTCGGGTACTGTCGCGGCGGCGATGGAAGGGCGCTTCCTGGCCAGGCCCGCCCTTGCGGTCTCGTTGGTGGTAACCGACTACGGCGAGCAATCCGTCGAGCGATTCGCCGCCGCCGCCGAAATCACTTCGTGGTTGCTGGAACAGGTCGATCGGCTGGCATTGCCGCCGCGCACGGTATTGAACGTCAACGTTCCGGACTTGCCGCTGGGCGCTATCAAGGGAGTGCGGCTTACAACGCTGGGGCAACGACTCAAGGGCGAGAACCCCATCGCGACTTCCAATCCGCGCGGCAAAACGCTGTATTGGATCGGCCGCGCAGGCGGGCCGGTGGCACGCGA
>DATJXP010000140.1:0-7273 GCA_035500035.1 Candidatus Acidiferrum sp.
CCGGCGATTCCGGCAGGCGCGACGCCCGCCTAGGCGGAAGACGGCGGTTCAGGCGGCGACGCCCGTGCCGACCGGGCAGGACACGCCGGTGCCGCCCAGGCCGCAGTAGCCGTCCGGGTTCTTGTCGAGGTATTGCTGATGGTAATCCTCGGCGTAGTAGAACGGCCCGGCCGCGCGTATTTCCGTAGTAATGGTGCCGCGCCCGGCTTTCTGCAAGGCCTGCTGGTAACGCTGTGCGCTGGCCTGTACCGCGGCCAGTTGCGCCGGCGTGCTGGTGTAGATGGCGCTGCGGTACTGAGTACCGTGATCGTTGCCTTGCCGCATGCCCTGGGTCGGATCGTGCGCCTCCCAGAACACTTTCAATAGATCATCAAGGCTGATAAGTGCCGGATCGAACACTACCAGTACCACTTCGGTATGGCCGGTGAGGCCGCTGCACACTTCGCGGTAACTCGCATTTGGCGTGTAACCACCGGCGTAACCGACAGCCGTGGTGTAAACACCGGGCAACTGCCAGAACAAACGTTCGGCGCCCCAGAAACAACCGAGGCCGAACTGCACTTGCTCGAAGCCTTGCGGAAACGGTGGTTGCAACGGTGCGTCCAGTACCGTGTGGCGCGCGATCACAGGCATGACTGCATCACGCCCCGGGAGCGCCTGGTTGCGATCTATCATTTTTTCCTTGTTGCTGCCGAACAACATGATCAATGCCCTCCGCCGCAGATTTGCAGGTATTGCGCGATCACCGGCGCCATGCCCTGTTCGATGCACTCGATGGTCAGCGCATGACCAATTGAAACTTCCAGAATACCGGGGATGGCAAGAAACGCCGGTAGGTTGCGCAGATCGAGATCGTGACCGGCGTTGACGCCGATGCCGTCCTGCTGCGCACGTTCGGCAGCAGCGCGGTATTGATCGAGCACGCGCGTTTGATCGGCGGTACCGAAAGCATGCGCATAGCCTTCGGTGTACAACTCGATGCGATCGGTGCCGAAACTCTTCGCCAGCGCGGCCTGCGCCGGATCGGGATCGAGGAACAACGAGACGCGGATACCCCGCTGTTGCAGTTGTGCAATCACGCTGCGCAACTCATTGCCCTGCTGCTTCAGATCCCAACCATGATCCGACGTCAACTGATTGGCCGCATCCGGCACCAGCGTGCACTGTTGCGGTTTGACGGCGATGACGCGCTGTACGAAGTCCGCGGACGGAAAGCCTTCGATATTGAATTCGCGGCCGGGGAAACGGGCGACCAACTTCGACAACACTGGTAGATCCGCGAATTTGACGTGTCGCTCGTCCGGACGCGGATGGACAGTAAGGCCATGCGCCCCCATCGCCAGCAAGCGTTCGCCGAACAACGCGAGATCGGGAAAGTTGCGCCCACGCGAATTGCGCAGCAGCGCGAGCTTGTTGACGTTGACGCTGAGCGCGGTCATTGAGTCTCCGGTTCCATATACTGGCCCGCCGAGCCGAAGCAGCGAGCCCGCCTTCGCTGGCTTGCCAAGCTGTAGCAGGGAGCCCGCCTTCGCTAAAGCTACGGCGTGGCAGCTTTCGCATCGCGCGCGGGCGCGCTGCGAAAGCTGGTGCCCGGGACCGGAATCGAACCGGTACGGAGGTTAAGCTCCGAGGGATTTTAAGTCCCTTGTGTCTACCAATTTCACCACCCGGGCGTATCGAACGGGATTATAGGTGCCGCACAGTGGCAGTCATAGGCAGAAATGGAACGGTGGCAGGCTGAGAGTCAATGGATTCCCGCTTTCACGGGAATGACGGATATGAGGCGATTGAAATACATGAAGCGCCCGCGGCGCTCGAGGCAGTCAGAAAGATTTCATGAAGCGCCTGCGGCGTTCGGGACATCCACGCCTCAATCAGCGCCCCAAGCTTATAAGCAGCTCAAAAGCACATACATGAATGGAGGCTGGAGTCGGAATCGAACCGGCGTACGAGGAGTTGCAGTCCTCTGCATGGCCACTCTGCCATCCAGCCTTTGACCTCGGAATTCTGATGCTTTTTTAGCTTCGTTCCGAAGCAAACTGGAGCGGGAAACGAGACTCGAACTCGCGACCCCGACCTTGGCAAGGTCGTGCTCTACCAACTGAGCTATTCCCGCGGTGACCAGCTTGAAAGAGGTCGCCATTCTAATCGGTAAGGCCTTGAAGTCAACCCTATTTCATGCCGTTTTTCAGCTGCGGCCAAGCCCTTTGCAGGTACACCAGCATCGACCACAACGCCAGCGCCGCGGCCACGTTGATCAGCACGAAACCGGGCAGCCACAACCACTCCGGGCCATCGGGATCGGTGGTCAGCAACAAGCCGAGCGCGATCATCTGGACAGTGGTTTTCCACTTGCCGATCCAGCCCACGGCCACCGCATCGCGCTGCTGTTGTTCGGCCATCCATTCGCGCAATGCCGACACCAGCACCTCGCGTGCGACGATCAGCGCGGCCGACACCACGTACCACGGGCTGGTGTAGTTGGCGGCCAGCAGCACCAGCGTGATCGCCACCAGCAGCTTGTCCGCCACCGGGTCGAGAAAGGCACCGAAGCGCGAGGTCTGCTTGAGCCGGCGCGCGGTGTGGCCGTCGAGCCAGTCGGTGATGCAGGCGACGATGAAAATCGCCGCCGACAGCACGTGGTGGCCGCGGAAATGGCTGTAATACACCAGCATGAATACCGGTATCAGCAGCACGCGCAGGCAGGTGAAGAAATTGGCCAGGTTCATGGAGCAGCTTGCAGGAGTTTTTCCCGGATTCTAACCAAACACTTTGCGGTTCCGGAACCCGCCCATTGTCACATTTGTGTTACGGAATTGTCGGATTGGCGCAGGCTCAGGCGCCGTGCAGGTGTTCGTAGATGGTTTCCGCCAGTTGGCGGCTAATACCGGGCACCCGCTGCAGTTCGGCGATACTGGCGCGGCGGATTTCCTGCTGGCCGCCGAAATGCAGCAGCAGATCCTTGCGTTTCCTGGGGCCGATGCCGGGGATTTGTTCCAGTCCCGACGTAGTTCGCGCCTTGCCACGCCGCTGGCGGTGGGCGGTGATCGCAAACCGGTGGGCTTCGTCGCGAATGTGCTGCAGCAGGTGCAGCGCCGGCGATTCCTGCGGCAGCGCCAGTTCCAGGTGGCTGTGGCCCATGATCAGGGTCTCCTGCCCGGCCTTGCGGCTGATGCCCTTGGCGATGCCCATCAACTGCACGCCGCCGACGTTGAGTTCGGCCAGCACCGTTTCGGCCTGTTGCAACTGGCCAAGGCCGCCGTCGATCAGCAGCAGGTCCGGCAGTTTGGCTTCACCTTTCAGCAAGCGGGTGAAGCGCCGCGTCAGCGCCTGCTTCATCGCCGCGTAGTCGTCGCCGGGCGTGATGCCTTCGATGTTGAAGCGACGGTAATCGGACTTGAGCGGGCCATTGCTGTCGAACACCACGCAGGAAGCGACGGTGGCCTCGCCCATCGTGTGGCTGATGTCGAAGCATTCCAGCCGTGCCGGCGGCTGCGGCAATTGCAGCGCATCGGCGAGCGCGCTGAAACGGCGTTCCATGGTCTGGCGCGAATTGAGTTTGTCCTGCACGCCGTGGGTGGCGTTGGTCAGCGCCAGTTCCAGCCACTTTTGCCGGTGCGTCTTCACGTTGCTGACGATGGCCACTTGTCTGCCGGCCACCTGGCTCAACGCCGAGGCAAGCTCCGCGGCTTCATCGGGCTCGATGCTGCACACCAGTTCGCGCGGCATGCTGAACTGGTGAGTGCCGCTCAAATAATACTGGCCGATGAAGGCGTGCAATTGCCCGGCCGGCGTCGTCTCCAGCATGAACTTGGGAAAGTGGTTGCCGGTGCCGAGCAGGCGGCCGTCGCGGTACAGCATCATGTGGATGCACACGACACCGGCGGCAGAGGCCAACGCCAGCACATCGACGTCGCCCTTCTCGCCTGCCACATACTGCCGTTCCTGGATCAGCCGCAAGTCGCGCACCTGGTCGCGCAGCACCGTGGCTTCCTCGAACTTCAGTTGCTCCGACAATTGCTGCATGCGCACCGCCAGTTCCTGCGTCACCTCGTCGTTGTGACCTTCGATGAACATCACCGAGTGACGCACGTCTTCGGCATAAGCTTCAGGCGTGGTCAGATTGACACATGGTCCCGAGCAACGCTTGATCTGGTATTGCAGGCATGGCCGCGTGCGATTGCGGAAAAAACTGTCTTCGCATTGACGTACATGAAACACCTTCTGCAACACCGCCAGCGACTCACGCACGGCACCGGCGCTCGGATACGGTCCGAAATACTGCCCCGGCAATTTCCTGGCGCCGCGATGCAAGGCGAGCCGCGGATAGGCGTCCTGCGACGACAGATAAATGTACGGATACGATTTGTCGTCCCGCAGCATGATGTTGTACGGCGGGTGCTGCTCCTTGATCAGGTTCTGTTCCAGCAACAACGCTTCGGTTTCGCTGGCAGTGATCGTGGTTTCGATGCGATGGATGCGGCTGACCAGCGCCATGGTCTTGGCGTCGAGGCCGCTGGCGCGAAAATAGTTGCCGATGCGCTTCTTGAGATTTTTTGCCTTGCCGACGTACAGCGTTTCACCCTGCTCATCCAGCATCCGGTACACGCCGGGTTTCTGGCTGGCATGCTGCAGGAACGCTTGGTGATCGAAGGTGGTCATGGATGATTGTATGGATGACGGGTCAGACGATGCGGACTTCCGGCCACAGTTGGATGTCGAATTTTGCCAGCACGGACGCCTGTATTTTCTCCGACAGCGCCACCAGCGCGGCACCGCTGGCGTTGCCGTGATTCACCAGCACCAGCGCATGCTGGTTGTGCACACCGACGTCGCCTTCACGATACCCCTTCCAGCCCGCCTGCTCGATCAGCCACGCCGCCGGCACCTTGATGTCGTTGTGGTCGAGAAAACCCGGCAATTGCGGGTACTGCGCCTGCAGTCGCTCAAACTGCCCGTGGCTGATGCGCGGGTTGAAGAAGAACGAACCGGCGTTGCCGAGCACGCCCGGGTCCGGCAGTTTGCTGCGCCGGATGAAGCATACGGTGTCGCTGACGCGGCGTGGAGTCAATTGACTAGGCGGCACCTCTTTCAATGCCTGCTGCAATGCCGGGTAGTTGATTACCAGTTTGGGTGTCTTGTCGAGCCGGAACGTTACCGCGCAGATGATGTAGCGGTCCTTGCCTTCCTGTTTGAACCACGACTGGCGGTAATCGAATCGGCAATCCGCGTTGGTAAAGCGCTGGATCGCGCCGCTGGCGATTTCCATCGCATCGAGATGCAGCAGCGTTTGCTTTACTTCGACACCATAGGCCCCGATGTTCTGCACCGGCGCGGCGCCGACGGTGCCGGGAATCAGCGACAGGTTTTCCAGTCCATACCAGTGGTGATCGAGACTGTGCATGACGAAGTCGTGCCAGATCTCGCCGGCCTGCACTTCGACGTCGACATGATCGGCCGTTTCCTGCACGACCCGGATGCCGCGGTTGTGCAGTTCGATGATGAGGCCGGGGTAATCGCTCTTGAACAGGATATTGCTGCCTTGGCCGATCAACATGAACGGTACTTTTTGTTGATGACGCTGCCACGCCAGGATGTCCGGCAATTGCGCGCTATCGGTGACGGTGACGAACCAGCGCGCCTTGGCTGAAACGTGAAACGTATTCAGATGCCGCAGATCGACCTGTTCGCGGATGGCAAGCTGCTGCGGGCTCATGTGCGTTCCCGCCGCAAGTGCAGTCGATGATTCTGTATCAGTTGTTGCAACAAGTCGGCGCAGGCGTTTTCGCACAGATCGAGGACTTCCTCGAACACTGCCAGCGTGCGGTCGTAAGGATCGGGTACTTCACGCAAGTTTGACGTGCCGTAACTGAGCAACAAATCCACCGTGGCGTGAGGCTCGGGTGGGCACAGCCGTTCGAGATCGCGCAGGTTCTGCTCGTCCATCGCCAGGATGTAATCGAAGCGGATGAAATCGTCGGCCATCACCTGACGCGCACGCAAGGTGCTGAGATCATAGCCCCGGTCGGCGGCGGCGCGGATGGCGCGTGGATCCGGCGCTTCGCCGCGATGCCAATCGCTGGTGCCGGCGCTGTCGATCACTATTTGCTGCTGCAGGCCTTGAGCCTGCACCAACTTGCGCAATACAGCTTCGGCGGTAGGCGAACGGCAGATATTGCCGAGGCACACCATCAGGACCTTGATCTTCGCTGGCGTGGACATGGGTTCACTTGACGGCCGTCAGCAACCGGCGCACGTGTTCGAGATCTTCGGCGGTATCGACGCCGGGTGGAATGGTCTGCTGGCAGCGCTCGGCATGGATGCGTACACCGTGCTCCATCGCCCGCAGTTGCTCCAGTTTTTCGGTTTGTTCCAGCGCGCTTGGCGGCCACTGCACGAATTGCCGCAGCACCCGGGCACGATAGCCATAGATGCCGATGTGACGTTTGCCGTAAGGCTGGCCGGCCACGTGACCGTCGCGTGGCCAGGGAATCGGCGCGCGCGAGAAATACAGCACATTGCCGGCTTCGTCGGTGACCAGCTTGACCGCGTTGGCATTGCGGAATTCGGCGCCGTCGTGGATGTCGGCGTACAACGTGCAGATGCCGACTTCCGGCCGCTGGGCCAGGTTGCGCGCCACCTGGTCGATGACGGCGGGCGGAATCAGCGGTTCGTCGCCCTGCACGTTGACGATCAGCGCCTCGTCCGGCAGATCGAGTTGATACGTCACTTCGGCGATGCGATCGGTGCCGCTCTGGTGGGCAGGGTGTGTCATGCACACGTTGACGCCGGCATCCGCGCAAACGTTGCGGATCTGGTCGTTGTCGGTGGCGACGTAAACGGCGCTGGCACCGCTCTGGCGCACGCGTTCGGCCACGCGCAGGATCATCGGCTGGCCGGCAAGATCGAGCAGCATCTTGCCCGGCAGGCGGCTCGACTGGAACCGCGCCGGGATGACGGCGATGAAGACGGGATCGGTCATGACGGCCGGCGCTGCGCTTTCTCGTCGGCGCTCATCTGGCGCGCTTCGTTGTCGAGCATGACGGGAATGCCGTCGCGCACCGGATAGGCCAGGCTGTCGGCAAAGCACAGTAATTCCTGCGCTGCGGCGTCGTAGTGCAGTGGGCCCTTGCACAAGGGGCAGGCCAGGATGGCGAGCAACTTTTTGTCTAGCATGGTGGTCTCGGTTTGATTATGGCCGCGAGGCAGGTAGTAGTGTCCGCAACACGCCGTGAACCCATCCCTGGGGGCTTGATCTTCGGCATCCATGCCT
>DATJXP010000141.1:0-3326 GCA_035500035.1 Candidatus Acidiferrum sp.
CGCTGGCGCAATACGGCAGCTCCAACATCGCCAAACTGAAAACGCTGTATCGCAGAGGCCTCGGCTTCCGCTACGGGCGCTCGATGCAGACCATCGCCGGCATCCATTACAACTTTTCGTTGCCCGACAGTTTCTGGAAGATCCTGCACGAGCTGAAAGGCAGCGCCGAACCGATCGAGGATTTCCGCACCGCGCAGTACTTCGCGCTGATCCGCAACTTCCGCCGCTTGTCGTGGCTGCTGCTGTACCTGTTCGGCGCCTCGCCGGCGCTGTGCCGCAGTTTCGTGCGCAACAATCCGAACCACGCGTTGGAGTCTTTCGACGACGGCAGTTTGTACATGCCGTACGGCACGTCGCTGCGCATGGGCGATCTCGGTTACACCAGCAAGGCGCAGGCAGGGCTGTCGATCAGCTACAACAGTCTGACCGATTACACCGACGGCCTGGCCAAGGCCATCAAGACACCGTACGCACCCTATGCCAGCTTCGCCACCGCCGACGGTTCGCCGGCGCAGGTCAACAGCAACATCCTGCAGATGGAAGCCGAGTTCTACAGCACGATCCGCCCCAAGCGCATTCCGGGGCCGGACGAGCGCCCGGTGCAGGCGCTGCGCAAGCATGGCGTCGAGTACATCGAAGTGCGCTGCCTCGACCTCAATCCGTTCCTGCCGGTCGGTATCGACGAAGAAACGATGCGCTTCCTCAATGCCTTCCTCGTCTATTGCCTGCTGACGCCGAGTCCGCTGTCGACGCTGACCGAATATAGCGAGATCGACACCAACCACAAGAACGTCGTGCGCCGCGGCCGCGAGCCAGGGCTGAAACTGCGCCATGACGGCATCGATCTGACGCTGACGGCGTGGGCCAATGAAATCCTCGCCGGCACCGGCGCCGTCGCCGACCTGCTCGATCGCGCCAACTCGTCCAAGGCGCATCGCGCCGCTGTCGCCACTCAGCTGGCCAAGGTGGCCGACAGCAATCTGACGCCGTCGGCACGCGTGCTGGAGCGCATGCGCGAGCTGAAGACGTCCTATTTCCGTTTCGCGATGAACCAATCGCTGGCCAACAGCGATTATTTCCGCAGCGTGCGCGTGGCGTCCGACAAGGTGGAAGAACTCAAGCGCATGAGCGTGACTTCCGACCAGGAACGCGCAGCCATCGAAGCGGCGGATACGCTGGATTTCGCTGCGTATCTGCAACACTTCAACAGCCATTGAGTTTGGCCGGAACCCGTCATGAACGCATTGCCGACTTTCCTCAAACCGCGCCTGGTCCACTTGTACGTGTTCCTGTTCTGCGCGGCGATGATAGCCATTGCGATCGCCATGGAAATCGTGCTGGAACTCGAACCGTGCCCGCTGTGCATCATGCAACGCGTGTTCTTCATCGCCACCGGACTGGTGGCGCTGGCAGGCGCGATCCACAATCCGTCATCGCCGCGCGGACGTGCCATTTACGGCCTGCTGGCCACGGCGATGGCAGTGATCGGCGGCGGCTTTGCCACGCGCCAGATCTGGCTGCAGAGCCTGCCGGCCGATCAAGTACCGGCCTGCCAGCCCAGCATCGGTTACATGCTGGAAGCCAACTTTCCGCTGAACAAGGTATTGAAGGTGCTGCTCAGCGGCGACGGCAGCTGCGCCGAAATCACCTGGCGCGATCCGCTGTTCAACTTTTTCACCATTCCGCAACTGTCGTTGCTCGGTTTCGTCATGTTGGCCGGCGTTTGCCTGTGGCAGGCCGCACGCAAGCAGTAACTGTTATTGCCACAAGTGAAGATGCAACGCCTGCGTGTTGCGCCTAAAATGCGCGACAACACCTTTGTCCGGTTTGATCGAGGCCGCCAGTGTCTTCTTCCTACAACCGCCGCTTTCCGCAAACCCGCATGCGCCGCATGCGCCGTGACGACTTCAGCCGTCGCCTGATGCGCGAAACCGTGCTGACGCCTAACGACCTGATCTATCCGGTGTTCGTCATCGAAGGCAGCGGCGAGCGCCAGCCGATTGCCTCGATGCCGGGCATCGCCCGGCTCAGCATCGATCTGCTGGTGCAGGAAGCCAAGCACATCGCCGCGCTCGGCATCCCGGCGATCGCGATCTTTCCGGTGACCGATCCCGCCGCCAAATCGCTGGACGGCCGCGAAGCGTTCAATCCCGACGGCCTGGCGCAACGTGCAGTGAAAGCAGTCAAGCACGCGTGTCCCGATCTTGGCGTCATCACCGACGTGGCGCTCGATCCGTTCACCACGCACGGCCAGGACGGCATCATCGACGCCCACGGTTACGTGCTGAACGACGAAACAGTGGACACCCTGGTGCTGCAAGCGCTGTCGCATGCCGATGCCGGTGCCGACATCGTCGCGCCCAGCGACATGATGGACGGCCGCATCGGTGCGATCCGCGATGCGCTCGAACAGAACGGCCACATCCACACCCGCATCCTTGCCTACTCGGCCAAGTACGCCTCGGCCTATTACGGCCCGTTCCGCGACGCAGTGGGCTCGGCCGGCAATCTCGGCAAGAGCACGAAGGAGAACTACCAGATGGATCCGGCCAACTCGCGCGAGGCGTTGCAGGAAGTGGCGCTCGACCTCGCCGAAGGCGCCGACATGGTGATGGTCAAGCCCGGGCTGCCGTATCTCGACATCGTCAAGGCGGTGAAGGACGAATTCGGCGTGCCGACTTTCGTCTATCAAGTCAGCGGCGAGTACGCGATGCACATGGCGGCGTTCGAAAACGGCTGGCTGGATGCCGACAAGGTGATGCTGGAATCGACGCTGGCGATCAAACGTGCCGGCGCCGACGCGATTCTTACTTATTTTGCATTGCCGCTGGCGCGCAAGTTGAATCAATAACCCTTGCCCGGCCAAGGGCTTGCCGTCTTTTTGCCGTAACGCGGCCTTGATTCCCGACCCCCAGCCCTTATCATGGCAACCAGTACTGCGCTTTACGCAGATTCATTGCAAAGGTAACCCTATGAGCAACGAGCACGTACATCACACTTCCGACGCCAATTTCGATCAGGACGTACTGAAAGCCTCCGGCCATGTGCTGGTGGATTTCTGGGCCACATGGTGCGGTCCCTGCAAAATGATCGCGCCGGTGCTGGACGAACTGGCCGAGGAATATGCCGGCAAGCTGAAAGTGTGCAAGATGGACGTGGATGCCAACCCTGGCACCGCGCCCAAGTACAACGTCAAAGGCATTCCGACGCTGATCCTGTTCAAGAACGGCGAAGTCGTCGGCAAGAAAATCGGCGCGATGAGCAAGTCGCAGCTCGCCGCGTTCATCGACATGCAGATCGGCAGCGCTGTGGCAGCTTCGTAAGCC
>DATJXP010000142.1:0-2361 GCA_035500035.1 Candidatus Acidiferrum sp.
CAAAATCATCGTCTTCACCCAGCCGGATTCGCTACCTTGCGAGTGCGTCAAACTCTTCCTCAAAGACCGCGGCGCGAAGTTCGAAGAGCGCAACGTGCTGCGCGACAATAACGCCGTGCGCGCGCTGGAAGAAAAGTACAATAGCCGTTCAACGCCGACACTGGTGATCGGCGAAGAAGTGCTGGTCGGGTTTGACCCTGAGCGCATCGACGAACTGCTTGCCTCGTGAGTCTCATCACGCGCGTGGATACCTCTTCATTGCCGCGGCCACGTTCTGCTGGGGATTTTCCGCGACCATGGGCCGCGCCATGTTTACCGGCAGGTTCTTCGGCGGAGCGCACGCGCTCAGCCCCATCGATCCGCTGGTGCTGGCGCAGAGCCGCGCCACCATCTCCTTGCTCATCCTGGCGCCGCTTTTAATGTTCAAGAATCGCCCGGCGCTGAGCGTGCGGCGCAGTCACCTGGCGCAGTTTTTCCTGCTCGGCATCTTCGGCATCGCAGGCTCGAATTACTTCTATTATTTCGCCATCGAGAAGACGACGGTCGCGACGGCCATAGTGTTGCAGTACGTTGCCCCGGTGTGGGTGCTGCTGTATATGCTCGCGCGGGGCCGGCAGCGTCCGACGCTGTTGCGCGTCAGCGGCGTGGCGCTGGCGGTGATCGGCTGCGCGTTTGCGGTGGGAGAGATTGCGGCGCGCGGCAGCTTCCCTTGGCTGGCGATTGCGGGAGTACGTTTCGACAAGGTAGGCGTGATCGCCGCGGAGCTGGCCGCAATCACCTTCGCCTTCTACAACGTTTACGCGCAGCACCTGATTCAGGTGTATCAGCGCTGGACGGTGCTGGTGTACGCGCTGCTCGGCACGTCGATCTTCTGGCTTCTGATCAATCCGCCGTGGAAGATTGCCGCCCAGCATTACAGCGGCGGACAGTGGCTGTTCATGCTGGTGTTCTCGATCACCTCGATGCTGGTGCCGTTCTCGCTCTACTTCACCGGATTGCAGTATCTCGATCCCACGCGCGCCATCGTGACCGCGTGCCTCGAACCAGTCTGGGCAATCCTGCTGACCGCGATCATCCTCGGGGAATGGGTCTCGCCCATGCAGGTGCTGGGAATTGCGATCGTGCTGGCGGCGACGATCCTGGTGCAACGGCCGGACCGCAAGGCTCCGGCGGGGACGATGATCGCGGTCGAGCCGATGGAGTGAAAGCGAGGAAACAGGGAACAGGCTTACTGTGCCCTGTGCCCGGTTTCCCGTCCCCTGTGCTTACTGCACGGTCAGAGTCACCGTGGTCGAGTGATTCAGGCTGCCGCTGGTGGCTGTGACTGTGATCGTGTAGGTCCCTGCAGCCGTATTGTTGTTTCCTGTGCCGGTGCCGCCGGTACCGTTCCCGCCACTGCCATTGTTAGACGAACTGTTGCCGTTGCCGCCGCAGGCCATCCAGAACAGCACCATGGTCAGCATCGTGCAGCAGAGCAGGTAGCGGGTCAGGTGCTTCGTGTTGGCCACGCCGCACGCTTTGGCGCCGGCGCCGAGCACGATCAGCAGGAACATGCCGCCGAATCCGAAGCCAAAGAGCATGCGCGAACTGCGTTGCACTGGCTGTGCTTTCTGATGAGCGCCAGCCGACAACAGCAACTGGCCGCCACGTGTCGTCGGGCGATGCAGCATGGCACTCTGCACGCCGGTGGTGATGGTCAGCGTCGTCGAGGCTGCGCCGCCGCTCGGGGTGACAGTCGTGGGCGAGAAGCCGCAGGTCGTGTTTGCGGGCAAGCCCGAGCAAGTGAAGCTCACCGTGCCGTTGAAGCCGTTGGCTGGGGTAACCGTGATGGTCGTCGTCGCCGAGCCTGAACCGGACGTGGTGAGCGTTGTTGGGTTAGCCGCGAGCGTGAAGTCGGGCGTGCCGCCGCCGCCGCTGCTCATCGAGTACTGGTTGATCAGCACGGTTACGCCACCTCCTCCGATGCTGGTACCCGTCACGATGTCGGGCAATCCATCGCCGTTCAGGTCGGCGACCTGGACGTCCGCCGGTGAGGTGGAAACCTGCATCGCCTGCGATTCCTGGAAGGTGCCGTCGCCGTTACCGAAGGCGATGTTCAGCAGCGCCAGCCCGCAGCACTCGGCCATGGCGACGTCGGGATTGCCATCGCCATTGAAGTCGGCCACCATCATCGGCAACGGACCGAGCACATCCGTCGAGATTGTGCCTGCGGAGGTAAAGGTGCCGTCGCCGTTGCCGAGCAGCACGACGGGATTGAACGTGTTGTTCGCGCTATGCCGGCGGACAGGGTGGTTGCCGGTGGGGAAGTTCGTATTCGAGATAATCAGGTCGACCTTGCCGTCCTTGTTCACGTCGGCAACG
>DATJXP010000143.1:0-4712 GCA_035500035.1 Candidatus Acidiferrum sp.
GAGATCGCACGCGAAATGGGCATCCTGTGCGTAGCCGTCGTCACCAAGCCATTCGGCTTCGAAGGTCGCCGTCGCATGGAGCAGGCGGATCAGGGCATTCGCGAGTTGTCGGAACACGTCGATTCGCTGATCACGATTCCGAACGAGAAGTTGATGACGGTGCTCGGCAGCGGTTCGTCGCTGCTCGATGCCTTCAGCAAGGCCAATGACGTGCTGCTCGGCGCCGTCAAGGGCATCTCGGACCTGATTACGCGCGAAGGCCTGATCAACGTCGACTTCGCCGACGTGCGCACAGTGATGTCGGAGATGGGCATGGCGATGATGGGCAGCGGTCGTGCCAGTGGCGAAACCCGTGCGCAGGAAGCGGCCGAAGCCGCGATCCGCAGTCCGCTGCTGGAAGACGTCAACCTGCAGGGCGCGCGTGGCATCCTGGTCAACATCACCGCCAACGAAAGCCTGACGCTCGGCGAGTACTCGCAGGTCGGCAACATCATCTCGGAGTTCGCGTCCGAGCAGGCGACTGTGATCGTCGGCACCGTGATCGATCCAGCGATGGGCGAGGACATCAGTGTCACCGTCGTGGCAACCGGCCTGGCCGGCGCGATGGCGCAAGTGCAACCGGCTCCGGCCCGCGTCGTGGTGGACAATCCGCCGCGTCCGCAGTCGCGCCGTATGGACTATGCCGGGCTGGATCGTCCGACCGCATTGCGCCGTCAATCTGCTACGCGTCCGGAACCTCCACAGAGCCAGGCTGTCTACGCCAAGGCTGCGGGGGCCGAGGCTGACATGGATTTCCTGGATATTCCGGCCTTCATACGCAAACAGGCCGATTGACGTTCGAATCGCCCGCTCTCCGCAACCGGTCCGTGCCCCCGGCCGGCCTGCGGCGAGCGGGCTGCCTGTTTTTCAGGGTTGGGGCGGGGTTAAGGGTTTGCTAAGATTCCAGAATTAGGCCAAGGTACAATGAGACCATGATCCGCCAACGCACTCTCAAGAACAGCATCAGGGCTACCGGCATCGGTCTGCACACCGGTGAAAAGGTTTTCCTGACCTTGCGCCCCGCGCCGGTCGATACCGGCATCATCTTTACCCGCACCGATCTCAAGCCGGCAGTCAGCATCCCTGCGCTGGCGGAAAACGTCGGCGAAACCACGCTGTCGTCGACGCTGGTCAAGGACAACGTGCGCATCTCCACGGTCGAACACCTGATGTCGGCGATGTCCGGCCTCGGCATCGACAACTGCTATGTCGATGTCAGCGCACCGGAAGTGCCGATCATGGACGGCAGCGCCGGACCGTTCGTGTTCCTGATCCAGTCGGCCGGCATCGAAGAACAGAACGCGCCCAAGAAATACATCCGTATTACCCGTGAAATCAGCGTTACCCACGGCGACAAGGTGGTCAAGCTGAAGCCGTTCAACGGTTTCAAGGTCGGCTACACGCTGTTGTACGATCACCCGGTGCACCGCAAGTACACCAAGCATGCCTGCATCGATTTCTCCAGCACTTCCTTCGTCAAGGAAGTGAGCCGGGCCCGCACTTTCGGCTTCATGCACGAGTTCGAAGAGCTACGTAACCGCAATCTGGCGCTCGGCGCCAGCATGGACAATGCCGTGGCCATCGGCGATTACCGCGTGCTCAACGAGGACGGCCTCCGTTATGAGGACGAGTTCGTCAAACACAAAATCCTCGATTCCATCGGCGACCTGTACCTGCTGGGCAAGACCCTGATCGGCGAGTTCAGCGGCTACAAATCCGGCCATGCCCTCAATAACCTGTTGTTGCGCAAGCTGATTTCCAGCAAGGACTGCTGGGAAATCGTTACCTTCGAACAGGAAAAAGAAGCCCCCATCTCCTATCTGCGCCCGGTCTTTGCAGGCTAGCGGTTTTTAGGTATCTTCGCCCCAATGTGCCCGTCCGCGTTTGTTGACGGGGTTTGGGCTTTCTTCTTTTTCTCGAACAACAATGAAAATCATCTTTGTAGATGCCCGCCATGGCGCGTCCCGATCCATCACCATCAAGGGGTGGGCGCGTGTTGGTTTGAGCCTGTGTTTGCTGGGACTTCCCATGCTGCTGGGCTATGGCGCCTACCTGGTGGCGGGAGCGATGGGAACCAAGGTGGCGCGGGACGAGGCGACCGAAGCCTGGACTGCCTCGATGCGCGAGCAGCAGGAGGATTTGGCCAAGGTCAAATCCGAAACCACCAGCCGGCTCGAAGCACTGACGATCAGGCTGGCCAACCTGCAAGCCCGCCTGGTCCGGCTCGATGCGCTCGGCGAGAAACTGTCCGGCGTCGCCGGCTTGCCGGCCAAGCAGTTCGACTTCAGCAAGGAACCGTCAGTCGGTGGCCCCGAGGTGCTGGATGGCGCTTCCTCGCTTTCGGCCGCTGACCTGGTAGGCGAGATCGCCGCGTTGGAAAAACGCATCGCCCAGCGTCAACAGCAGATGGAGCTGTACAACTCGGCGATGACGGAACGTCAGAGCCTGAACGAATTCAAAGTCTCCGGCCGCCCGGTCGATGGCGGTTATATCAGTTCCGATTTCGGCCGTCGGCTGGACCCGTTCACCGGCAGCCTCGCGGTGCACCAGGGTGTCGATTTCAACACTGGCAAGATCGGCGAGAACGTGTTTGCCGTTGCTGCCGGCGTCATAAGCTATGCCGGTTGGCAGGAAGGCTATGGCCAACTGGTCAGGATCGATCACGGCAACGGTTACGAAACGCTGTACGGCCACGATTCGAAACTGCTGGTGAAGGAAGGCGACGTGGTCAAGAAGGGTCAGGTCATCGCCCTTTCCGGCACCACGGGCCGCTCGACCGGGCCCCACGTGCACTTCGAAGTGCACAAGAACGGTCGCGTAGTAGATCCTGCCTCCTATATCCAAAGCACCATCCGCTGAATCCTCCCGCCACTCGTCGTGGCTCGCCCTGTCACTGAGGCTTGAATGCCTCTCGAACCTGTTTCTTTTCAGAATTTGTTAGCGCGGTAAACACTATGTCCATACTCAAATGGCTTTTTGGCAGCAAGAACGATCGCGAGTTGAAGAAGATCGGCAGGATCGTGGCGCAGATCGCCACCTTCGAATCCGGTTTGCAGAAACTCAGCGACGACCAGCTGCGGGCGAAGACATCGGAATTCAAGGAACGCCTGGCCAAGGGCGAAACTCTCGATGCCATCCTGCCGGAGGCATTCGCGGTCGTGCGCGAAGCCGGCGTGCGCACGATGCAGATGCGCCACTTCGATGTGCAGATGATCGGTGGCTACGTGCTGCATTCCGGCAAGATCGCCGAGATGCGCACCGGTGAAGGCAAGACGCTGGTGGCCACGCTGCCGGCGTATCTGAATGCGCTGACCGGCAAGGGTGTGCACCTCGTCACCGTCAACGACTATCTGGCGCGCCGCGATGCCAACTGGATGCGGCCGTTGTACGAATTCCTCGGCATGACGGTCGGTGTCGTGGTGCCGCAGCAGGAATCGGAAGAGAAGCGTGCGGCTTACCAGGCCGACATCACCTACGGTACCAACAACGAATTCGGTTTCGACTACTTGCGCGACAACATGGCGTTCCGCCTGCAGGACCGTTTCCAGCGCGGCCTCAACTTCGCCGTGGTGGACGAGGTCGACTCGATCCTGATCGACGAAGCGCGGACGCCGTTGATCATTTCCGGCGCGGTGTCGGATTCGTCCAAGCGTTATCAAGAGATCAACGCGCTGGTGCCGCTGCTGAAGAAAGGCGACAAGCTGCCGGAAAAATCGCAGCTTGAGCGGCAACTGGAAGAGTACGTTGCGCCCGACTGCGACTTCTATGTTGACGAAAAACAGCGCAGCGTCGAGATGACCGACCCCGGTCACGAGAAAGTCGAACAACTGATGGTGAGCCGTGGCCTGCTGCATCCCAACGAATCGCTGTATTCGGCCACCAACCTGACGTTGCTACACCAGCTGAATTCCGCACTGCGCGCGCATTACCTGTTCCATCGCGACGTCGAATACATCGTGCAGGAAGGCCAGATCGTGCTGATCGACGAGCACACCGGCCGCACCATGCCGGGCCGCCGCCTGTCGGAAGGCTTGCATCAGGCCATCGAAGCGAAGGAAAGCGTGTCGATCCAGAACGAAAGCCAGACGCTGGCATCGACCACTTTCCAGAACTATTTCCGCCTGTACACCAAGCTGGCCGGCATGACCGGCACCGCCGACACCGAAGCCTACGAGTTCCACCAGATCTACGGCCTCGACGTCGTCGTGATCCCGACCAACCGGCCGATGGTGCGCATCGACAACAACGACGTGGTCTATCTGAGCATGCAGGAAAAGTTCGAGGCCATCATCCGCGACATCAAGGAATTCCGCGACAAGGGCGCGCCGGTGCTGGTCGGTACCGCCAGCGTCGAGACGTCGGAAGTGGTGTCGAAACTGCTGCAGAAAGAGAAGATCAAACACAATGTGTTGAACGCCAAGTTCCACGCGCAGGAAGCCGAGATCATCGCCGAGGCTGGCCGGCCCGGCACCGTGACGGTCGCCACCAACATGGCCGGTCGCGGTACCGACATCGTGCTCGGCGGACGCTGGCAAGCAGAAGTAGCGGCGCTGAAGGAAGAGCAGCGTACCGAAGCAAAGATCGAGGAGATCAAGACCAATTGGAAACAGCGCCACGAACAGGTACTGGCCGCCGGCGGTCTGCACATTATCGGTACCGAGCGCCACGAAAGC
>DATJXP010000144.1:0-3495 GCA_035500035.1 Candidatus Acidiferrum sp.
AGCCGCTAAAGAATCCGGTCGAAGGCAAATACTACGACTGGCCGGTGGGTTTCCACGTCGGGCTCAACCTGAGCGATTTCATCAAGCTGGAAGACCATAAACTCGGCGAGACGACGTTCACGCATTACGCCGACGGCACCGCGCACAAGAACCGCATGCAGGGCAACGATTTCGTGCAGAGCCGCATGTATGCGCACGGCGTCACCTGCTTCGCGTGCCACGACGTGCACGGCACCGGCAACCAGGCCGAACTGCGCGCGCCCGGCAATCAAGTGTGCCTGGCCTGCCACGGGCCCAATGCGCAAAACGGCCCGCGTGCGCCATCGATCGAAGCGCACACGCACCATGCGGCGAACAGCGCCGGCAGTGAATGCGCGGCGTGTCACATGCCGAAGATCGCGCAGACCATCGCCGACATCAACGTGCGCAGCCACACCTTCCGTTTCGTGACGCCGGGCGAAACCGATCAGCTCGGCATTCCCAATGCCTGCAACGTGTGCCACAAGGACAAGGACACCAAGTGGGCCACCGCAGCGTTGCTGGGCTGGAAGGAGCGCTCGCCGTGGCGCATGGCGCCGTGATCGTTAGCCTGTTTGCTTCACTGCTTGTGTAGCATCAGCGGCGATAGCGGCATCGTCGGCACTTTTGGATCAAGGTAGCCGAGCCCGGACGCTTCGTGACACGAGTGACAGATCGTCAGCGTGGTCTGGTACGCCGTCTTGAATGCCGCCAAATCTTTTTTCTCGAGTGCAGCCTGGATCGGCGTGAAGCCGCCTTGCTCGATGCTCTGCTGGAATGGTTTCAGCTCGACGGTGCCGCCGCCGCGGATGTTGCGCACAGGCCGCATGCGTACCGTCCACGCGATATGCGACTGTGCCTCGCGGCCGTAGAACGCGGCCAGATCCCATTGGCCGTTGCCGGCGGCAAACCACAGGTTGGAAAAGTTGTACTCGACGTCGATCATCGAGTGCGACTGGGTGCGCACGGCGACGTTGTCGAGCTCCTGGATCTTGGCTTGCAGCTCGTCGAGCTTCGCCTTCACCGCATCGTCCTGCGCGTGCGCAGCGAGCGGCGCCAGCACCAGCAGCGCGGCCAGCGGTGAAATTACCGTTAATTGTTGCAAGCGATTGGCAATGAGCTTCATGGGTACCCTCCGGACAATGGTTGTGTTTTGTTGTTGTTGTGCGGCCGATACTAGGGCCTGGGTTCGAGTCCGACAATAATCTCCGTATAACTGATGTTCAGGTTATCTGCCTGCGCTTTGGGGAAAATCACGTTCTGCCGGACAATGCCGTACTATCCTTGACCGACCCTTGACCGACCGAACCTGATTTTCATACTGGATTCTTTCATGACGGCACCAGCGCGCGGCCGAGCCACGTTGACGGGCATCCTGCTGCTCGCCAGCGGCACCGCGCTGGCCCAGACCGCGGCGCCTCCCGTCAAATGTACCGAACTGGCGCAGCCGGCCACCGCAGGTTACGACTTTACCAGCACGCTGAATCGCTGGGGCGGCAAGAACGGTTACGGCGCCACCGCCGGCATGCATCGCGTCAATTCGATTGCCGTCAACACGCTGCCGATCTTCGACGAGAACGATCCGCGCGAAAACAATTTCCTGTTCCGCTGGGCCAATGCCGTGCACATCGACACCCGGCCCGATGTCATCACCGATCAACTGATCTTCAAGAAAGCGCAGTGGGTGGACGACCACATGCTGGCCGAAAGCGAGCGCATCCTGCGCAGCCGCCAGTACGTCAGCGACGCCGCGATCCGCGTGCTGCGCCAGTGCGGCGACGACGTCGATCTGGAAGTGGTGTCGCGCGAGGTGTGGACGCTGACGCCGGAACTGAACTTCAAGAGCACCGGCGGCCAGAGCACGTCGTCGATCGGCATCCGCGATTCCAACATCCTCGGCAGCGGCCAGTTGGTCGATCTGAAATACAAGGACGATCCGGAGCGCAGCTCGTGGGGCATCAGCTACAAGAATCCCAACATCGGCGGCACTCACGCCACCTTGTCCACCGAGCTGGCCGACAACTCCGACGGCCATCACTACGTGGTAGAAGCAGCGCAGCCGTTCTATTCGCTCGACGACAAGCACGGCTGGCGCCTGGCGTGGGAATCGACCACCGAAGTGCTGAACCAGTACAGCTTTGGCCAGCGCATCAGCAGTCTCGATCATTCGCTGCGCTCGGCCGATGTCTCGTATGGCGAGTCGGACGGTTTGATCGACGGCAAGGTCAGCCGCTTCAGCGGCGGCGTGCGCATGCTGACGCAAACCTGGCAGCAGGTGCCGGGGCAGGTGGCGCCGGCCGGCTTCGTGCCCGCGCTCGATCTGTACTACCCCTATGTGCAATACGACTACATCGAAGACAACTTCGTCACCGGCTACAACATCAGCCAGATCCACCGCACCGAAGATTTGCAATTGGGCCTGCAAGTGCGCAGCCGCGTCGGTTATGCCGGCGAAGGCGGCGGCAACGTCATGTTCGACGGCGATCTGAGCGACACGCTGTTGTACGAACCCGGCATGCTGCTGCAACTGATGGCCAACTGGGATATGCGCTGGAACCGCGACCGCGCCCGCTTCGAAGACAGCGAAGCCAAAGCGGAACTCAGTTATCAACGTGAGCTCGACGCGCGCCGCACGTTGTTCATCGCGCTCACCGCCGACAAGGTGCTCAACCTCAACAACGGCAAACAGTTGCTGATGGGCGGCGACACCGGCCTGCGCGGCTACGACAACAATTTCATTTTCGGCAACGGCAGTGTGCAGTTCACCGCCGAACATCGCTACTTCACCGACTTTCACCTGCTGGAACTGGCGCGCGTCGGCTTTGCGCTGTTCTACGATGCCGGCCGCATGTGGGGCAATAGCTTGCCGTTTGGCGATCGTTTGTATCAGGATGTCGGCATCGGCTTGCGTTTGGCACCGAGCCGTTCGGAATCAGGCCAGGTGGTGCACATCGACCTGGCATGGCCGCTCAGCACCGATGCGCCCGGCGTGGCGGGACGGCAGTTTGCGGTGCAGGTGAAGAAGACGTTTTGAGAGTTGAGGATTTCTTTTCTCGAGGGAGGGTTTCATGGTCAGAAGGATGACTCTGTTTGTCGTGGTCTTGTGGATTGCGGGCTGTGGTGATTCCAGCAAGCCAGGTGCAACCAAGCAGGATAAAACCAGCGACACGATGGTTGTTTATGACCCCACTACCTGCAAAACCGATTCGCAGGGCATGGTGTATTTTGCGTTGGGGCATGAAGTGTTCCGCATGCCTTATAAAGAACTGAGGAGTGTTCGTGGTATGCCGCCGGAGGAACGTGCGGAGTTGCCACCGCGCCCCGATCCCGGCGAGCCAGAAGGGTGCCCCGGCAATCCACTGTGGGGAGGTAACTTCGGTATAAGCTATGTGCACAAGCCTGCGCATCCTGAGAACTATCCGCCGGAAACTTCGTTCCAGACAGGGTTGATTGAGATTATTCAAATCCCGGAACGAT
>DATJXP010000145.1:0-5827 GCA_035500035.1 Candidatus Acidiferrum sp.
GGGACAATTGGCGATGTGGAGCATTCTGGCAGTGGGCTTGTTCAACTCGATCATGTTCCCCACCATCTTCAGCCTGGCGGTCAGCGGCCTCGGCCACCACACCAGCCAAGGCTCAGGGTTGCTGTGCGTCGGCATCGTTGGCGGTGCACTGCTGCCGGTGGCGCAGGGTTTCATCGCCGATCACGGCGGCATCCAGGCCGGCTTCGTCATTCCGATCCTGTGCTACCTGTACATTGCGTTTTACGGCCTCAAATTCCCGCGCGAATTTGCGTGAGCAATGCCGGCAGTTCCGCGATCGACGGCAGCAGATATTCCGGCGTAACCTGCGACCGCGCCGCCAATTCAGTGCGGTATTTACCGGTCTGCACCAGCATGCCCTGCAGCCCGGCGGCCTGGCCGCCGCCGATGTCGGAGTCGATGTCGTCGCCGACGATAGCCACTTCCGCCGCCGGCACCGCCAGCGAATTCACCGCCATGTCGAAGTAGGTCAACGCCGGTTTGCCGATCACCCGCGCCACCGTGCCACTGGCATATTCCAGCGCGGTGACGAAGGCACCGATGTCCATGCACAAGCCGTCTTCGGTCTGCCAGTACTTGTTGCGATGCAGACACAGCAACCGCGCGCCGCGCATCAGCATCATGAAAGCATCGTTCAGCAAGGTGTAATTCCACGCATTGCCGATGTCGCCGATCACGACGTAATCGGGCCGCTGCGTATCCACGGGGAATTCGGCAAAGCACGGCTTGACCGCATCCGCCACCAGCAAGTGGCAGCGCGGTTTGCCTTGCTGGCGCAGATAGGCGACGGTGGCCGACACCGCCGAGAACACTTCGTCCTCGCGCGCATCGATACCGAAACCGTGCAGCTTGCGCACCAGTTGCATTGGCGTTTGCGTAGTGGTGTTGGTGATGAAGCGGACCGGAATGCCGTGCTGGTGCAGCCAGGCCAGAGTTTCGCGTGCGCCGGGGATCAGCGTAGAGCCGATATAGAGCACACCGTCGAGGTCGAGCAACAAACCACTGACAGGCATAAATACCTCCCGTGCCTACCATTCATTGCGAATCGGTCCCCTCTCGTGCCGATCTTAGTGCGATACACCTGTTAGTGGTAGTGCAGAGGTTCTTGAATGTGTAGCCACTTTGGAGAGCCGTAGGCAGGGATAGGGTTCGGCGACTGTGTGAGGCAGGGAGGCCGAACACAAGCCTACAGGGATGTATTCACGGCGTGTCGCAGGACCCTATCCCTGCCTGCGGCTGTGCGCTGAAGCCCGAAGTCAGCCTAAACTGTTATTCATCTCGACCACTTTCTGCTTCAACGCCAGCTTGTGGTCGGCCAGCTTCTTGGCCAGTTTCGCATTGCCGGTGCCGAGGATCTTGGCGGCGAGGATCCCGGCGTTGCGCGCACCGTTCAGCGCCACGGTCGCCACCGGAATGCCGGCCGGCATCTGCAGAATGGAGAGGATGGAATCCCAGCCATCGATGGAATTGCTGGATTTGATCGGGACGCCGATCACCGGCAACGTGGTGATCGATGCCACCATGCCCGGCAGATGCGCGGCACCGCCGGCACCGGCGATGATGACCTTGAGGCCGCGCGCACGGGCGGTCCTGGCATATTCAAGCATGGTTTCCGGCGTGCGATGCGCGGACACGACGGCGATCTCGTGCGGCACCCCGAAGTGTTTCAGCATTTCGGCGGCCTCCTTCATGATCGGAAGATCGCTGCTGCTGCCCATGATGATGCCGACTTGTGCCTTGCTCATTGCCGTCTCCTGGATACCGGGATCAGGTTACTGTCCCGCTACTACTTTGATCGTGCGTTTTACTTGTTCGACCTTCTCGCGCAAGCGGTCAAGATTGTCGTCGAGGATGGTGACGTGCCCCATCTTGCGCGCCGGCCGCGTTTCCTGTTTGCCGTACAGTACCACGTTGGCGCCGGGAATCTTCAACACATCGGCAATGCCCTGGTAGCGCACCGGGCCACTGTAGCCGGCGGCGCCAAGCAGGTTGACCATCGCCGACGGCGATTTCAGCGCGGTATGGCCGAGCGGCAAGCCGAGAATGGCGCGCAGGTGCTGCTCGTATTGCGACACATGGTTGGCACTGATGGTCTGATGGCCGGAATTATGCGGTCGCGGTGCGACTTCGTTGACCAGCACTTCACCGTCGCGGGTGACGAACATCTCCACCGCGAGCAGGCCGACGATGCCGAACGCTTCCACCACCTGTCGCGCCACTGCTTCGGCGCGCACCAGCACGGAGTGCGCGGCGGTGCTGGGCGACAACAAATAATCAACCAGGTTGTAGCGCGGATCGAAGATGCATTCGACCGGCGGAAACACGGCAATCTCGCCATCGGCATTGCGCGCGGCAATCACCGACAACTCGCGTTCAAAATCGATGTATTTTTCCAGCAGGCCGGGCTTGTCGAAACCCTTGTCGATGTCGGCCGGCGTATCGAGCCGTTGCACGCCGCCGCCGTCGTAGCCGCCCTTGCCGAGCTTGTTGAAGGCCGGCAGGAAGGCGGCGTGATTGGCGATATCCGCACGGTTCTCCACCAGCACGAAGTCGGCGGTGGGAATGTTGTGATCGCGGTAGAACTGTTTCTGCTTGCGCTTGTCCTGGATGATCTCGATCACGCGCGGCTGCGGGTGCACCGGCAGCCCTTCGGCTTCGAGTTTGTACAACGCATCGACGTTGACGTTCTCGATTTCGATGGTGAGCAGATCCACCTGCTTGCCGAAACGGTAAACGGTGTCGTAGTCGGTCAGCGACCCTTGCGTAAACTTTGAAGCGAGGTGACAACAGGAAGCATTGGCGGCTGGATCCAGTACCGAAGTATAGACGTCGAAGTTGACGCAGCTCTGGATCAGCATGCGGCCAAGCTGGCCACCGCCGAGGATGCCGAGTTTGAAATCGTGCTGATAAAACGCCTTCATGCGCAGAGGGGGGCTCTTTGCTGGAAAGCGGCGTATTTTATCAGAAATTCGCGGCTTCCCGCCAAGCGCTTGCGCTCCCCAGTCCTGCAGCTCGTCGCTACCGCTCCTCTCCCGCAGGACTGGCTCGCCGCGCTTGGCTAGCCTCTTTCTCCGAATCAACGACGATCGAGTTCCGCCAGCAAATGCTTGGCTTCGACGTGGAACGGATCCAGCGACAGCGCCTGGATCAGATCGACGTTGGCATCGCTGATGCGATCGATCTCCACCAGCGTCTGCGCGCGCAGGAAATACACTTCCGGCTGCTTCGGCTCGATTTCCAGCGACAGTGCGAAGCATTCCAGCGCCGGCTGGATGTAGCCCATGCGACGCAGCACCAGTGCACGATTGTTGAGCGCGCGAAAATTATTGTTGTCGCTCTGGAAGCTGCGGTCGAAATCGCTCATCGCCAGCGCTTCCTGCTGCAGCATGAAATACGCCATGCCGCGATGGTTGAATACGATGGAGCGCACGTTCGGATCGGTGCTGGCATCCAGCACCTTGCTGTAATGCAGCACGGCGCCGTGATAGTCCTTGTCGTTGTGGGCCTTGAGCCCGGCCAGCAACTGTTTCTCGATTTCGGCGCGGCTGATGGCGCCCGGCGTTTCGATGCCGGGCAACGAATGTTGCGGCTGCGGCTCCGGCAGTTCCAGCTTGATGCCGTCGCCCAGCTGGGTGCCGACCTGATCCAGCATGGCCTGGAACCGGTCCTGGCCCCAGCGTTCCATTTCCTTCTGCGCGTCGCGGATTTCCTGGAAGATCATGTCGGCCAGGCTGAGGCTGGCGTTGATCGCGGCCAGCTTCTTGCGGATCACTTCGTTGTTGGGAAAGCGGAAGTGGTTCTTGTAGATCAGCTCGTGCTCCACCTCGGCCCAGGCGTCCTGCAGGATGGTGCGCACCTGCACTTCCACCACCGGTTTGCAGCACGACGGCAATTGCAGCGGCTCGGCCAACGGCAGTTCGACGTGCACCGAATCGTAGGCGAATTCGCGGAACGACAGTTTCTCCGACTTGCGTTCAATTTCGCCGCCGTGCAGATGCTGCCGCAACAACTGCACCACCTGCTCCACTTCTTCCTGGAACGGCACGATGATGCGCAGGCCCAGCAGGTCCTTGATCTCGGGGTCGCCGGCACCGACTTCGCTGGCAGCCAGGTAGCGGCGCTTTTCGCTGAGGCTTTCCAGCGTCTTGATGCGCGACTTCAACGTGGCGCCCAGGTGCTGGCGATCGAGCATCTCCTCGATGGTGCCGCGCAACTTGTCGAGGTATTGCTTCCACTCGTGGCCGTGGCCGGCGAAGGATTGGCTGATGTCGTGCAGTGCTTTCACGGTTGGCTCGGCGGTGGCAGGTCGGCAAGTCTTGCCTTGAACAAATCGCGCTGTTGGTTGACGAGCAGCAGCGTGGCGTCATCGATCCACGTGACGGCTTCCACTTGTTTCAGCACCGAACGGTCGAACGCATAATGCTTTGCCGGTGCCGACAACCAATGATCACCGTTCTGTGGTCGCTCGAACAACCACAGTCCTTCCAGCGTAACCACGGCCAGCGTCTTGCCGTCCGGCGACAAGCCGGCACCGGTGGCAGCACCGATGGCGGCATTGCTGTCGATCTTCGCCAGCAGATTGGGCTGGTCGGTATTGCGCGTGTCGAGCCTATACAGGGTGGCTGCCGCCGCATTGCCGCGATTGCCGCCGATCAGGTAAGGCGTGCCGTGATCGACGAACAGACTGCCGGCATCGGGCGCTTTCGGCTCCGGATAGGTTACCGGCAAAAACTGTATCACCGCCGAGCGGGTCGAGGCGGTGGGGTCGATCTTGCTGATCAGGTAGATGCCGAGGTCGCGGCGCTTGCCGTCGGCGTTACCGGTATCGGCGAGATACAGGTAATTGGCGTCGGCACTGATGTCTTGCCAATCGACATTCTTCGCGTTCAGCACCTCGAAGCCCTGCCACTGCTGTTTGCCCTGTTCCGGCTCGTCACCGTAGGAACTGAACTTCGAATAGGTCGGCAGGATGGACTTGCCGTCTTCGGTGATGGCAAAGATGCGGGCGCTGTCGCCGCTGCCGTTGATCGCCCAGAAGGTGTTGGCGCGCCCCGGACCCTTGACAAGGCCGGTCAGCGCGCCAATCGGCGGCGACACGATCCGGCCGGTCGGTTGTGGCGCCCACAACGGCTCGGCCGCGGTCGCCGTCGCCGACACAAGCAGTGCCAGCACGGCCAGACCGGAGAAGTGGTTGGAAACTCGGGAACACAACATAGGGTGCGCAGCCTAGGGAGCGGCGCCGGTGCCGGTCAAGCGGCTTTTTTCAGGCCTTGATGGCGCGCAACACGAAATCGATGTGCATGACCATATAACGGTCGATGGCAATTGGCGCCTGTTCGCTGAACTGCATGTTCCACAACGAGCTGACCATCACCGGCGCCGTCAGCAATTGCGTGTACAACCCGGCGGCATCGGAGCGGAATTCGCCGCTTTCGACACCTTTGACGATGATGGAATGCAGCAGGCTCTGGAACTTGGTGATGATCTCCTTGTAGAAGAACGCGGCGATGGCCGGAAACCGCAACGCCTCGGCCGAGATCATCGCCATCAGCGGTGGAATCTTCGGATTGCTCATCGAAGCGTAGAAATTGCGGAAGTGGCTGGCCAGCAGTTCGGACGCACTGCCGGTGAAGCTGGCGATATGGGCTTCGGCGGCATCGCGGAACGGAAACAGGTTGTGGCGCACCACTTCCTCGAACAGGTTTTCCTTGCTGTCGAAATACAGATAGATGGTGCCCTTGCCGATGCCGGCGCGTTCGGCCACGTCGTCGAGCTTGGTAGCCGTGAAGCCCTGCTGGGTAAAGGCCTC
>DATJXP010000146.1:0-3975 GCA_035500035.1 Candidatus Acidiferrum sp.
TCGTGATGATGATGGCGATGACGCCGTCGGTGAATGCTTCCAGTCGCGCCTTGTGCATGTCAGTGCCCTGCCCTTGCTTGTTGCGTGATCATAAGCCGTACTGCAATTTCTTGGTCAGGTTTTTCCAGTGATGACGCAGCAGCAGTTTGTGCGTCTCCAGCATCGGCGCTGCTTCCAGCGCCGCGGGCCACAACGTGCGTGCGCGTTCGACGGTGTCTTTCAGCACCGGTTTCAGCGCGCGCCACGGCACGCCCACTGCCCTGCCCCACTGTTCGAAATGGCCGAAATCCAGCGTATACCAGTCGTCGCAACCGCCGATGGACCAGCGTTGCGTTTGCACATTTGCATGCAGCGTCGTGCACTGCAGATCGTAGGCGGGCGCCAGGCGGGCGTGGTGGCGATCGGGATAGACGAGGCTCCAGTTCTTCAAATGGGCGTCGCCGTTGCCGAGCAACACGTTGACCAGCAAGCGCCGCGCAAGTTGCAGCGTGTCGGCCTGCGGCGACGCGGTAAAACCGTGCACGAGCTGGCCGAGGACGACAGCGTCGGTAACAGAATATTTTTCGTCCGGCACTTTGAACAGCACTTGGGCAAAGTCTTCGCAGTGGATGCGAGTGCCGTCGTCGCCGCGGTCGAAGCGGGCCACGGCGAGGCCGTGATCGTCGCCGCTCCAGTCGATACCGGACGGCGCCGTCAGCGCTTGCAGCGGCACCAGCGCGAACTGCGGCACGTCGACTCCAGCCAGTTGCGCCAGCGTCAACGCCGTGTATTCGTTTTGCGGCAGCCCGTCGGCCTTGGCCGCCGGCAATTTCAACAACCAGTGGCCGCCGGCGTGCGGATCGGCCAGGTGCCAGCTGTCACTGTTAAGGTCCAGCGCCAGTTTGGGTTGAGTACCGGCCAGCGGCGTCATGCCGGCGACGTCGGCAACCGGCACGGGGAGCGCCTGCGCGCGCGCGTTGAAGTCGAGTACACCGGGAGGAATCGCGTCGGGCGCAAGCGCCTGCAATTGCAGCGCGCCGCGCAGATCGTTGCCGAGGGCGGCGAGCAACCGGGTCGGGTTGTCGTCGTCGATCTCCAATTGCCGTTGCAGCCACGTTCGCGTCGCCGCTTCCGGCACCAGGTTGGCCAGCACCGGATGCAGGCCTTGCGCGCGCAGCCAGGGCCGCGACAACAATGCGTGCGAGGCTGGATGAGCATTGAGCAGGCTCAAGGTAAAAGCAGGGCGCTCGCGATCCGCCACGAAGGCACGATCAAATACCAGCGCACTGGCGCCCTGCGGCATGGCCACCAGATGCCCGAGCAAGCGTTCGTGCAAACGCAGTTGCAGCACCGAAACCGGCGCTGTCGGTTGGCGTGGCGCAATTGCTGGGGCCAGGTGGGCGGTCATCGGCGGTCAGCGGGCTGCCTGGCCCAGGATGCCGGCCCAAGGATCCGCATCGACCGGCAAGGAGGTTTCAACCGCCTTGGACACTGCCGCGGTTGGAGCCGGTGTGGCTTCGTCCAGCAACGCCAGCACCGCCGCCAGCCGGGCCTTCGGCACCAGTACCAGCGCGGCATCGAGCCCGTCGGCAATCTGCCCCAGCGTTTCCAGTCGCGGATTGCCGTCGGCCTCGATGCGTTGGTATTGCTGCTGGTTCATGCCGATGCGCAGCTTCATGTCGCTTTGCTGCAGGCCGAGAGTTTTGCGGCGTTGTTTCAGCTGATCATGTAGCAGCATGGGAGAGCCCAACAAGAGAAACAGGCTCAGTGTAGAAACAATTTATTTGATGTTCAATATACTAAATACAATTTATTAGATGTTTGAATCAAATAGTCTTAAAAGAATTAGAATATTTATGACAATAAATAAGTGGTTAAACAACTAAAATATTGTATTTTAAGCTTCGCCCCAGCGTTGTACCCCGCTATCGAGCCCAAACAAGTCCAGCGCACGGCCCACGGTCTGGTCGACGATGTCCTGCACCGACTTCGGCTTGGTATAGAAAGCCGGCACCGGCGGCATCACCACGGCGCCGGCTTGGGTCACGTTCAGCATGCTCTGCAAGTGGCCGGCATGCAGCGGGGTTTCCCGCACCAGCAACACCAGCCGGCGCCGTTCCTTCAACACCACGTCGGCGGCACGGCTTAATAGTGAAGCAGTAACGCCGCTGCTGATTTCGCCCAGCGTGCGGATCGAACACGGCGCCACCAGCATGCCGAGCGTGCGAAAGCTGCCGCTGGCTATCGCCGCGCCAATGTCGGTGTTCTGGTAATGCACGTCGGCCAGTGCACACAGGTCGGCGTATTTCAAATCGGATTCATGGCCGAGCGTAACGATGGCCGATTTGCTGACGACCAGGTGCGTTTCGATGCCCAGCGCACGCAACTGCTGCAAAGCGGTGATGCCGTAAACAATGCCGGACGCACCGCTGATACCGACGATGACACGCTGCCGGGATTGTGAGGGGGAATTCATGTATGCTCGCCGCCTTTCGTGACCGGCCCGGCAAATTTGCAGCGGGCGCGTTTGCCGCATTGTACTAAGAGCTTCGCTTTTCGATGCCACTCTTCCGCCTCAACGACCTTCAGCTTGCCTATGGCACGCACGTTTTGCTCGATCACGTTTCGCTGACGATACAACCCGGTGAACGTTGGGGGCTGCTCGGCCGCAACGGCGCCGGCAAATCCACCTTCATGAAATTGTTGAGCGGGCAGATCAAGCCCGATGGCGGCGAACTGTGGGTGCAACCGGAAACCCGCGTGGCCTATCTCGACCAGGAACTGCCGCCCGCCTCCGCTGAAACTGTCTACGATTATGTGGCTGATGGATTGGCAGCTTCGGCGCGGTTGATAAAACAGTTTCATCACTTGATTGAGCAGGAGCCAACGCCGCAGGTGCTGGCGCAACTCGAACAAGTGCAGCGCGACATCGACACCCAAAACGCGTGGAGCGTGCAGCAGAAAGTGGAGAGCATCATCTCGACGCTGCAATTGCCGGCGGAAAAAATGATGAAGCAACTGTCCGGCGGTTGGGCGCGCCGCGTCGCGCTCGGGCGTGCGCTCGTCAGCGAGCCGGACGTACTGCTGCTGGACGAGCCGACCAACCATCTCGACATCCCCGCCATCCAGTGGCTGGAAAAACAGTTGCAGGATTATCGCGGTGCCGTCGTCGTCATCACCCACGATCGCGCCTTCCTGCAGGCGGCGGCGAACCGCATTCTCGAACTCGATCGCGGCATGCTGCGCGTGTGGCAGCACGATTACCGGCGTTTTCTCGTGTTCCGCGATCAGCAGCTGGAAGCCGAAGCCAAGGCCAACAGCGAGTTCGACAAGAAACTGGCGCAGGAAGAAGTGTGGATACGTCAGGGCATCAAGGCACGCCGCACGCGCAACGAGGGCAGGGTGCGCGCACTGGAAGCGATGCGCGAAGAATTCAAGGCGCGCCGCAACGTCGAAGGCAAGGCCAGCATGCAGCTGAACGCGGCAGGGGAGAGCGGCAAGCTGGTGATGGAGCTCGAGCACGTTACCCACACGTTCGGCGAACGCGCGGTGATCCGCAACTTCTCCACCAAAATTTTGCGCGGCGACAAGATCGGCCTGCTCGGCCCCAACGGCGCCGGCAAGACCACGCTGCTGAAGATATTGCTCGGCCAGCTGCAGCCGACGTCAGGCAAGGTGAAGATAGGCACCAAGCTGGAAGTGGCTTACTTCGATCAATTCCGCGCCGAACTGTTGCCGGAAAAAAGCGTGCGCGACAATCTTGCCGAAGGCAGCGACTACGTCGAGATCAACGGCAAGCAGCGCCATGTGATTTCGTACTTGCAGGAATTCCTGTTCGCGCCCGACCGTTTGCGGCAACCGGTGAAGGCATTGTCGGGCGGCGAACAGAATCGCCTGATTCTCGCCAAGCTGTTCAGCAAGCCGGCCAACGTGCTGGTGCTCGACGAACCGACCAACGATCTCGATCTGGAAACGCTCGAACTGTTGGAGGAGTTG
>DATJXP010000147.1:0-7257 GCA_035500035.1 Candidatus Acidiferrum sp.
CGACACCCACGCGCGCCACGGCTTGCCGTGCTCGTCGCGGTCGATGCCGGCATGCTGATCCCCCAACAGATCCACTTTGTTGAACACCATCAGCGTCGGCACTTCGTCGGCGCCGATCTCTTCCAGCACCTTGTTGACTTCCTCGATCAGCAGCTGGCGTTCGTCGTTGTGGCAATCCACCACATGCAGCAGGAGTCTCGCTTCCACGGTTTCTTCCAGCGTGGCGCGGAAGGCGTCGACCAACTGGTGCGGCAGTTGGCGGATGAAGCCGACCGTGTCGGCCAGGATGGCGGGGCCGAAATTGGGGATCGGCAGTTTGCGCAACGTCGAGTCGAGCGTGGCGAACAACTGGTTGGCGACATAGGTGCGATCACCGCACAGCCGATTGAACAACGACGACTTGCCGGCATTGGTGTAGCCGACCAGCGAGATGGTAGGGATTTCCGCGCGCTTGCGGGCGCGACGACCTTGTTCGCGCTGGGTGCGGACTTTCTCGAGGCTTTTGCGGATCTGCGTAATGCGTACGCCGATCAGGCGCTGGTCGATTTCCAACTGGGTTTCGCCGGCACCACGCAGACCGATACCGCCTTTCTGGCGATCAAGATGAGTCCAGCCGCGCACGAGCCGGGTTGCCGAGTGTTTCAACTGCGCCAACTCCACTTGCAGCTTGCCTTCGTGGCTGCGCGCGCGTTGGGCAAAGATGTCGAGAATCAGCCCTGTGCGGTCAAGCACGCGGCATTTGAGTTCTTTTTCGAGATTGCGTTCCTGGCTCGGCGTCAGTGTGTTGTTGAACAACACCAATTGCGCCTTGTGCTCGGCCAGTGCGGCAGCGATTTCCTCGACCTTGCCGCTGCCGACAAGGAAGCGGGGCGTGGTGAGACGAGCGGACGCGGTGATCAGCTGCGCAGGACTGGCGCCAGCTGACAGCGCCAGCTCTTCGAACTCGCGGATGTCGGCCTCTTCCCGCGCGGGATCGAGGCCAACGTGGACGAGTATCGCGATTTCGCCGCTGTCCGGTCGTTCAAAAAACACAAGTTACCGACAGAGGCTGGCGGCCACCGGCATCAGAAACTGTTGCCAGCGCCGTCATCATCCGTGCCGCCCATGCCGTTGCCATCGGGGCCGCCCATCATCGGGACGCGCACCTGGCGGGCAGGAACCACGGTCGAGATCGCGTGCTTGTACACCATCTGGTTGACGGTGTTCTTCAGCACGATCACGAATTGGTCGAATGATTCAATCTGTCCTTGAAGCTTGATGCCACTGACCAGATAGATGGCCACCGGAACCTTTTCCTTGCGTAGCACGTTCAGGAAAGGGTCTTGTAAAGAGTGCCCTTTTGACATGTTGATCTCCTGTTGTAAGTAGTAAACCTTCGATGCGATCCAGGGGATAAGGCTATCCGATACGGACGCGACCCCGGATCAATGGACCACTGTTCAATAAAATCGCAGTTGAAACCGCTGATCAATATGATCAATAGAACCACAACGCGATAAACCGCAACTTAATAGACCGTTACAAAACGATAAGGTTGCAGTGGCCAAAAAACTTGTACGGATTATAGAACCAAGGCCTTCCGCGCTACCAGTAAGTGGCGACGGGAGTGCTGGTTTTCAAGTGATTCTTCACAATAATTGCATCTTCAACTGCAAGCGAACTGGGCAGTTCGTGCAGGCTCGGCCAGCTACGCAGCCAAGTGTGTTGGCGCTTGGCCAACTGACGAGTCGCCGCGATGCCTTTTTGCACCATTGTGGTGTGATCGGTGAGCCCGTCCAAGTGTTCCCACACTTGGCGATAGCCCACGCTGCGGATGGATGGCAAATCCGGGTGGAGGTCGCTCCGCTGTCTCAATGTCGACACCTCATCGATCAAACCGGCGGACAGCATCGCGTGAAAGCGTTCGGCAATGAGTTCATGCAGGTGAGCACGCGAGGTTGGAATCATCCCGATGAAGACCAGCTCGCACGGCAGGTCGCTGATCCGGCCCGGTGGCTGGGCCTGGTGCAGTTCAGTCAACGGCGTGCCGGTGGCCTCATAAACTTCCAGCGCACGCTGCAGTCGTTGCGGATCGTTGGGATGAATGCGGGCGGCGGCGATGGGATCGACTTGTTGCAGGCGTTGATGCACCGCGCGCCAACCTTCGGTGGCGGCAAGATCGACGATGCGTTGGCGAATTTCCGGTGCTGCCGATGGCATCGCGGCGAGACCGTCGCGCAATGCCTTGAAGTACAGCATGGTGCCGCCGACCAGCAGCGGTATTTTGCCAGCGGTAATGATGTCGCGCATTTCGCGAATGGCATCGGTGCGGAATTCGGCGGCGGAATAGGGTTCGGCCGGATCGCGGATGTCGATCAGCCGGTGTGGTGCGCGTTGCAACGTGGTGGCGTCGGGCTTGCCGCTGCCGATGTCGAGCCCGCGATACACCAGCGCCGAGTCGACACTGATGATTTCGAACGGACCCTGTTCCGCCAGTTCGACCGCGACCCGCGTTTTGCCGCAGGCGGTCGGACCCATCAGGCAGATGGCTGGCGGCAGAGTTGGCGTTGTCGTAGTCAAGCGAGTAATGAGATGGAAAAAAACGGTTCGAGCTTAGCGACGTTCGCCGGGTGGCTCAATGGCTGCGATAGAATGCAGGCGGTTTTCAGCATTGTGTGCACGCATGTCCACGGCTCCCATCGGCGTATTCGATTCCGGCATCGGCGGTCTTTCGATACTGCACGGCATTCGCACCTTGTCGCCGAACGAGGCGCTGATCTACGTTTCGGATGCCGCACATGCGCCCTATGGTCCGAAGGGCGAAGACTTCATACGTCAACGCAGCGTTCACCTGATGGACGCGCTGATTGCCCGCGGCGCCAAGGCAATAGTGGTGGCCTGCAACACTGCGACTGCCGCCGCCATTGCGCTGCTGCGCGAGCGTTATCCGCTGCCGATCATCGGCGTCGAGCCGGCGGTGAAGCCGGCCGCCGCGCAGAGCCGCAGCGGCGTGGTCGGCGTATTGGCGACCAGCGGCACCATCGCCAGCGACAAATTCCTCACCTTGCAAAACCGCTTCAGCGATCGTGTACGGATACTCACGCGCGCCGGTACCGGGCTGGTGGAATTGATCGAACGCCCCGATTCCGAAGAACGGGTGTTGATGACGCTGCTGCACAGCTACATCGAGCCGATGGTGGAGCAGGGCGCCGACGCGCTGGTGCTGGGTTGCACGCATTATTCGTTGATCAAGCGGCAGATCGCCGCCGTTGCCGATTCACGCATGAAGATCATCGACGCCGGTACTGCAGTGGCGGAAGAGTTGCAGCGTCGGCTGGCGGCCGGCGGGCTTGCCAGCAACGCGATTGGAAAAGGCAAAGTGGAATTTTTCACCAGCGGCGAGCCGGCGGTGTTGCGGCGATTGCTCGCGCGTTACTGGTCGGAGCCAGCGGACGTCACTGCCCTCGTTTGAACAATTTGTCCAACTCGCCGATGCTGACCTGACGCCAGGTCGGGCGGCCGTGATTGCACTGGCCGCTGCGTTCGGTGCGTTCCATGTCGCGTAACAGGGCATTCATTTCCGGAATCGTCAGTTGCCGGTTGGCGCGCACCGAGCCGTGGCAGGCCATTGTCGACAACAGTTCATCGCGTGCGGCGAGCAGGCGATCCGTGGTGCCGTGCTCGCGCAAGTCCGACAGCACGTCGCGCAGCAATTGCTCGACGTTGGCATTGCGCAGAATGGTCGGAATCTGCCGCACGCTCAGCGTTTCCGGCCCCAACCGTTCAACCACCAGTCCCAATGCCGCGAGGTATTCCTGTTGCGTATCGGCGCAGTCGGCTTCGGCTTCGCTGACGGCGACCCCGAGCGGTACCAAAAGCGGCTGCGAACGGATGCCTTCGTTGTCGGCGGCATTTTTCATGTGCTCGTAGGTGAGTCGTTCGTGCGCGGCGTGCATGTCGACGATGACGAGACCCTGCGCGTTCTGCGCCAGTACGTAAATGCCGTGCAACTGGGCGAGGGCATAACCCAGCGGCGGGATGTCATCGTTGCCTGACTCCGGCAGACGCTCCGTGGCAGGTGCCGCATCGCCGCGGCGAAAACTGTCGTAGCCGGCCAGTTGATTCTGCACCTGCATCGGCGATGGATACGCCGAAGTCGAATGCGAATACGCTACCGGGCCGGGCGAAAACAACGGCATGCGCACCTGTTCTGTGAGCCTGGTGTTGAAGGGATCCGATTCGGCGGCGGCCGTCTGCGTCACGTTCATGTTCTCGGCCGGGCGCACGTCGGCGAGCGCACGATGCAGTGCGCTGAACAGAAAGTCATGCACGAGACGGCTGTCGCGGAAACGCACTTCGTGCTTGGTCGGATGCACGTTGACATCGACCAGCGCCGGATCGAGTTCGAGATACAGCACGAAGGCAGGGTGCCGGCCGTCGAACAACACATCGCGATAGGCCTGCTTGATCGCGTGCGCCACCAGCTTGTCGCGGATCACGCGGCCGTTGACGTAGAAATATTGCAGATCCTGCTGGCTGCGCGAGAAAGTCGGCAACGAAACCCAACCGGTAAGCCGCAAACCGTTGCTGTCGAAGTCGACATGCACGGCATTGTCGATGAAGGCGCTGCCGCACACTTGCGCCACGCGGCGTTGTTTTTCGCTCTCCGTCGTCGCTTTCTCGAACCGGTGCACGACGCGCTGATTGTGCTGCATGCCAAAGGCGACGCCGAAACGGCTCAAGGCCACGCGCTTGACCATATCTTCGATGCGTTGGAACTCGGTCTGCTCGGTGCGCAGGAATTTGCGGCGCGCCGGGGTGTTGAAGAACAAATCGCGCACTTCGACGCAGGTGCCGACCGGATGTGCGGCCGGCGTGATCGTCGTCGCCATGTCGCGGCCTTCGGCTTCCACCTGCCACGCGGCGTCGGTCGAAGCCGTGCGCGAAACGAGCGACAGGCGCGACACCGAACTGATGCTGGCCAGCGCCTCGCCGCGAAAGCCGAGGCTGGCGATTTGTTCGAGGTCTTCCAGCGTGCTGATCTTGCTGGTGGCGTGGCGGCTCAGTGCCAGCGGCAGGTCGTCCTTGTCGATGCCGCCACCGTTGTCGCGGATGCGCACCAGTTTGACGCCGCCTTGTTCGAGCTCGATGTCGATGCGGTCGGCACCGGCGTCGAGGCTGTTTTCCAGCAGTTCCTTGACGACGGAGGCGGGGCGCTCGACCACTTCACCTGCGGCAATCTGGTTGCACAGGCGCTGGCTGAGCAGGTGGATGCGGGCGGCTGACGAGGACACTTACGACGCAGGGATTTTCAGAATCTGACCTGGCCGTATGTTATCACTCTTGAGTTGGTTGAACGTGCGGATGGCTTCCATCGAAACGTCGTATTGGCTGGCGATCTGCGACAGCGTCTCGCCGCGTGTGATCTTGTGCTCTTTATAGGTAGCCGCGGGCGCACCATGATCTTTCTCCCACGCGATCAAGGTGCCGCGTGGCGGCCGCTCGTCAAACCAGTGCGTGATGCCGCTCACCAGGGCGCCGGCAAACTGCCTGCGCCAGGCAGCGGAATCCAGCCGGCTGGCATCCTCGGCGTTGGTGATGTAGCCGGACTCGACCAGCAGCGATGGAATGTCGGCCGATTTCAGTTCCACGAACGCCGCCTGTTCGACATTGCTGCGGCGCAGGTGCGTCATCTTGTCGAGCGATGCAATCATCATGTGGCCGATTTCCAGGCTGGAGGCGACACTGGCCGTCATGCTGAGGTCGAGCAAAACGCTGGCAAGCACGGCGTCTTTGTCGTTGAGGCTGACCGGGCCGACACCGCCGATCAGGTCGGCGTTGTTTTCCTTGGCAGCCAGGCGTCGCGCCTGTTCGCTGGTGGCACCGCGTTCCGACAGTGCATAGACCGTTGCACCGCGTGCACTCTTGTTATCGGCGGCATCGGCGTGAATGGCGATATAGAGATCGGCTTTTTTGTCGTGGCCCAGCTTGATGCGCTGACGCAACGGCACGTAGTAATCGTCGTCACGGATCAGTACCGCTTTGTAGCCGGGAATCTTGTTCAGTTGGTCGGCGACTTCGCGTGAAATCGCCAGCGTCACCTGTTTTTCCTGCAATTTATGCACGCCGATCGCGCCGGGGTCGTCGCCGCCATGGCCGGCGGAGAGTGCCACCACGATGTCGCGTTTGCCGCTGGTGGTGACGCTGGCGGAGATGGCGCCGATAGGATCGGACTTGTCGTCATCAGCCGCTTCTGGCTTTGAGGTTTGATCGTAGAGATCTACTACCAGGCGATCGCCGTATTGCTCGTTCTTGCCGAGCGTGAAGCCGCGTGGATCGACCTTGTTGCGCACAGTCAGTTCCACCAGCGTGTCGTGGTCACTGCCGGTAGCGGTAGTAACGTTGGCGATCGGGGTATTGGCCAGATTGAGCTTGTCGAGCGAGGTTGCCAGCGTCGAGTTCTTCAAACGAACGACGACTTTGTGGGACTCGATCTTGTTGTCGATCTGGTATTGCAGGGTCGAATCGAGATCAAACACCAGCCGCGTGTAATCCGGCGCACGATAGCTGCGTACGCCCATCACCTTGGCGGCGTAGGCACCAGGCAGACCACCGCAAAGAACGAAGGCGGCGAGCAGAATGGAGTTGAGGTGCTTCATTTGAACATTGAGTAGGCTTATCTGCTCAATAATTTCATAATTTACAATTGGTTGAGAAATAAAGCTAGAAAATTATCCAAGAGATGGCAGGCCCTTGCTGGATGGACCTGTCCAAACAAGGGGTTGAGATGCGAGTTGCAAGTCAGCTTGCGTGCCGGGACAGGAGCTGAGACCAGGTACGGCCGCGTTCGGTACCCGCCTGCCATGACAGTTGCCGGCCGCCGCCCGCTACAGTCAACGTCAGGGCGAGATCTGGCGCAGGCAGCCAGCCTTTTCCGCGCTCTGGCCATTCGATCAAGGTCAGCGTGTCGGCATCGAGGAAATCGCGAACTCCGAGAAAGTGCAGTTCTTCCGGATCATTGAGACGGTACAGGTCGTAGTGCAATACATGGCTGCCGGGCAATTCGTACGGTTCCACCAGCGTATAGGTGGGGCTTTTGACGGCTCCGGTATGACCCAGGCTTTGGATCAGGGCACGACTGAGCGTGGTCTTGCCGCTGCCGAGATCGCCGCTGAGAGTGATGAGTCCGCGTCCTTGGCTGATCTCCGCCAGCGAACGCCCGAAGGCCAGTGTTGCAGCCTCGTCACGCAGAAAAATTCCGGATTTCATGGGTTCAGC
>DATJXP010000148.1:0-4543 GCA_035500035.1 Candidatus Acidiferrum sp.
CAACTGTACAGCGGACAGATAGGTATATACGACCCCGTAGGCAAGTAGGCCCAAGCCAAGACTGATCTTCGTCACCTTGTCATAACGATTGAAGATACTTCTGATCAACCCGAACATTCCCGCCAGCGCGAGCAGAAACAGTATCCATATTGCGGCAATCCACCATAAGCTACCGCCTTCAAAGCCCTGCGTCCTTTTGGCCATGATGCCGACCAAGAGCAGCAACGGCAGGATCATGACCAATGTCACCACTGCCGTTGCCACTCGTAAAATGCTTTGCTGCATACCTGCTCCCTGCCAATCCCTGAATTACCGTAATTTACACGATATCGGACTCGTCACGCCGTAGCACGCAGTACGAAGGTGGATATAATTGCCGCCTGTTTTTCAAGCCACTCAGCCAGTTATCCATGGACAAGACCTACGACCCCCACGCCATCGAACAGAAGCATTACAAGCGCTGGGAACAACAGGGTTGGTTCAAGCCAGCCGCAACCGGAACGCCCTACTCCATCATGATCCCGCCGCCGAATGTGACGGGCAGCCTGCACATGGGGCACGGTTTCAACAACTCCATCATGGACGCGTTGATCCGCTATCACCGCATGCGCGGTTACAGCGCGCTGTGGCAGGGCGGCACCGATCACGCCGGTATCGCGACGCAAATGGTGGTCGAGCGCCAATTGCTGGCGCAGGGCAAGACGCGCCACGATCTCGGCCGCGACGACTTTCTCAAACGCGTGTGGGAGTGGAAGGAAGAAAGCGGCAGCACCATCACGCGCCAGTTGCGTCGCCTCGGTTCGTCGATCGACTGGACCCGCGAACGCTTCACGATGGATGCCGGCTTTTCGCGCGCAGTCGAGGAAGTATTCATTCGTTTGTTCGATGAAGGACTTATTTATCGCGGCAACCGCTTGGTCAACTGGGACGTCAAGCTGCACACGGCGATTTCCGATCTGGAAGTAGTATCGGAAGAGGAGAACGGCCACTTCTGGTACTTCCGCTATCCACTGTGCAATGGCGCAACGACGCAGGACGGCAAACCTTACATCGTCATCGCGACTACGCGTCCGGAAACGCTGCTCGGCGACACTGCGGTTGCAGTGCATCCGGATGACAAACGTTTCCAACATTTGATCGGTCAGCAGGTAGAGCTGCCGTTGTGCAATCGCACGATTCCGATCATCGCCGATACCTATGTTGATCCCGCCTTCGGTACCGGCTGCGTCAAGATCACGCCGGCGCATGACTTCAACGACTACGAAGTCGGCCAGCGTCACCAGTTGCCGCTGATCAACATACTGACCAAGGACGGCGCCATCAACGACAACGCTCCCGCCGCGTACCGTGGTCTCGATCGCTTCGACTGCCGCAAACAACTCGTGCGCGACATCGAATCCACCGGCCTGCTGGAAAAAATCGAACCGCACAAGCTGAAAGTGCCGCGCGGTGATCGCAGCGGCGTCGTGGTCGAACCGTTCCTGACCAATCAATGGTACGTCGCCACCAAGGCGCTGGCGGAGCCGGCGATCAAGGCGGTGGAAGACGGTCGCGTGCAGTTCGTGCCGAAGCAGTGGGAAAACACTTATTTCGCGTGGATGCGCGACATCCAGGACTGGTGCATCAGCCGCCAGCTGTGGTGGGGCCATCGCATACCGGCGTGGTATGACGCCAATGGCAAGATTTACGTCGCGCATTCGGAAGCCGAAGTTCGCCGCAAGTACAAACTCGCGGCGGACTTGAAACTGACGCAGGACGAAGACGTGCTCGACACCTGGTTCTCGTCCGCACTATGGACCTTCGGCACGCTGGGCTGGCCGGAGCAGACTCCTGAGCTGCAGAAATTCCACCCGACCGACGTCCTCGTCACCGGCTTCGACATCATCTTCTTCTGGGTGGCCCGCATGATGATGATGACGCTGAAGTTCACCGGCCAGATTCCGTTCAAGACGGTTTACGTGCACGGCCTGATCCGCGATGCCGAAGGCCAGAAGATGTCGAAGTCGAAGGGCAACGTGCTCGACCCTATCGACCTGATCGACGGTATTGGTTTGGAAGAACTGGTACAGAAACGCACCAGCGGCATGATGCAGCCACAGTTGGCGCAGAAGATCGAGAAAGCCACGCGCAAGCAATTCCCCGACGGCATCGCCGCCCACGGCACCGACGCCGTGCGTTATACCTTCTACTCGCTGGCCTCGACCGGCCGCGACATCAACTTCGATCCGGGCCGGCTCGACGGCTACCGCAACTTCTGCAACAAGATCTGGAATGCGGCGCGCTATGTGTTCATGAATACCGAGGAGCACAAAATTGAAGCACCTCGGGATGACGCTGACTACTCAATTGCAGATCGATGGATTCGTGCTCGCTTCCAGCACGCGTTGAAACTGGTCAACGACAACATGGCGACCTACCGCTTCGACCTGGTGTCGCAAGCGATCTACGAGTTCTTCTGGAACGAGTACTGCGATTGGTATCTGGAACTGTCGAAGCCAATTCTGTGGGATGCCAGCGCCAGTGACGCACAGAAGAACGCGACACGCTACACATTGTTGAGCGTGCTGGAGCAGAGCTTGCGGCTGGCGCATCCGCTGATGCCGTTCATCACCGAAGAAATCTGGCTGAAGGCGGCGCCGATGCTGGGCATCCACGGCGAGACTCTGATGCTGCAGCCCTACCCGAAGTCGGTTGACCTTGGCGACACCACCAAGGTTACCGCCGAAATCGAATGGGTGAAGAACGTCGTCCTTGCCCTGCGCAACATTCGTGGCGAACTGAATATTTCGCCGGCGAAAGCAATGCCTGCCCTATTCAGCAAAGGTTCTGCACAAGACAAGAACTTGCTGACAACGAACAAGCAATACCTGCTCAAGCTCGCCAAACTCGACAGCATCGAATGGCTGGACGATCCCGCATCAGCGCCAGCCGCTGCGATGCAATTGGCCGGCGAGATGGAAATCCGCGTACCGCTGGCCGGCTTCGTCGATGTCAAAGCCGAACAGACGCGCTTGCAGAAAGAGATCGACAAACTGCAGGCCGACATCGCCAAGGTGACCAACCAACTCGCCAACGAACGCTTCGTCGCCAACGCACCAGCGGCAGTCGTCGCCAAGGAGCGCGAACGCCTCGCCGCCAATCAAGGCGCGCTGGTGCAGTTGCAAACGCAGTTGAAGAAGCTGGGCTAACTCAAGGTGCCGGAGTCGCAGACTCCGACACCTCCAAACTCAGGCCCGCGACAGGTACTTGCCGGTACTGGTGCTGACGCGCACCACTTCGCCCTGTTCCAGGTATTCCGGCACCTGGATTTCCAAGCCCGTGCCGAGCTTGGCCGGCTTGGTGCGGCTGGTGGCGGAGGCCCCTTTCATCTCAGGCACCGTTTCGACGATCTCCAGTTCGACGGCGGCCGGCAGGATCAACGTCAGCAGCTTGCCGTCCATCAACAGGCCGATGATGCCTTCGAGCCCTTCGCTGATGAAAGGACTGAAGTCTTCCATCACCTCGTTCGACAACTCGTATTGGCTGTAGTCGTTGGTGTTCATGAACACCCAGTTGTCGCCGTCGTGGTACGAGTACTGCACCGGCACTTTCTCGCAGTCGGCGTCCTTCAGCATGTCGTCGCCCTTGTAGGTTTCGTCCAGCTTCTGGCCGCTCTGCATGTTGGTGTAGCGGATCTTGTACAGCGTGGCGGCGCCGCGCGCGGACGGACTCTTCACCTCGATCTGCTTGACGAGATGAGGGATGCCGTTGATGTCGATCACCAAGCCGTTTTTCAGGTCGCTGGCTCTGGGCATACGAACTCCGATTCGCAAAAGGCTGCGGAAAAGGCGGCGATTTTACACACCCAGCCGGTTCCGGTCGCGCCGCCCAGTGGTTTTTGGCGGAATTGTTGGGCTAGTATTGGACCGCCTGCCAACTATTACGAATCAATAAATGCAGGTCGATACCCAATAATTATTAAAAGAGACCACTTCCATGAACGTCAAAACCCTCCTGGCCGTGCTCGGTCCGGCGCTCGTGCTTGCACTGTTGACCCAACCGCTCGCGCTGACCGAATTGCTCCCCGCTCCGGTACTGGTCCTCGTCGTAGCGCTGGTTGCTTCGATTTCCACGCTTGTATTGCGCGCCCTGAAACCACCCAAACGTCAGGCCGTCGGCAAACCCGTCACCAGATCCGGCGCCAAGGAAACCGGCAACGTCAAATGGTTCAACGCCAGCAAGGGTTTCGGTTTCATCACGCGCGCGAATGGCGAGGAGATTTTCGTGCACTTCCGTTCCATCGTCGGCCAGCGCAGTCTGCGCGACGGCCAGCGGGTAGAGTTTGCCGTCACCAACGGCAGCAAGGGCTTGCAGGCAGAAGACGTGGTGGCGCTCAAATAGCTTCAGTAATGCGGCGGTTTCTCATCGCGCGGTGAGGAGCCGCCCTGCTCCATGCGATCTTCCAGCGCGCCGAATTTTTCCTGTAACAGCCGCAGTTCCAGCCGCAACCGGTCTATCTGTTGCTGCTGGCTCACCATTACCGCATTCAACTGTTCGATCGTGT
>DATJXP010000149.1:0-10993 GCA_035500035.1 Candidatus Acidiferrum sp.
CAAGCTGTTCATCCCTATCGTGTTCTTCCTGGTGATGGCGGGGCTGTTGCTCAACGGCCTGTACCAGAATCCGAACAAGGTGCCGACCGCGTTGTTGAACCGGCCGTTTCCGGCTTTCAGCAAACCCGGCCTGTTCGATGAAACCGCCACCATCACTGCCGACCAGTTGAAGGGCGGCATCCACATCGTCAACGTGTGGGCTACCTGGTGTCCGCCGTGTCATGCCGAACATCCTTACCTGGTCGAGATCAGCGAGCGCGAGAAGGACATCACCTTCGTCGGTGTCGATTACAAGGAAACCGATAACGGCGACACCGCCCGCGAGTTTCTCAAGGAGCGCGGCAATCCGTTCAAACTGTTGCTGCAGGACAAGGACGGCAGTCTCGGGCTCGATCTCGGCGTGACCGGCGCACCGGAAACCTTCCTGGTCGATGCCAACGGCATCATCCGCTACAAGCACATCGGCGCCATCGACAACCGCGTGTGGGACGACGTGTTCGTGCCGCTGTTGAAGCAATTGAGGTAGGCCATGCTGCGACGCTTGTGTCCATTGTTGTGTCTATTGGTGGCAGTGTTGGCCTGGATTCCGCCGGGCTGGGCCGATTCCTCCGTCACCATCGAAGACGTGCAATTCGACAACGCTTCTCAACTCGAGCATTACAGGGCACTGATCGCGGTGCTGCGTTGCCCGAAATGTCTGAATACCAACCTGGCCGGCTCCGACGCGCCGGTTGCCGCCGACATGCGTGCCGAAATCCACAAGCAGATACTGGCCGGCAAGAGCGATCAGGAGATCCTCGATTATTGGGTCGCGCGTTACGGCGACTTCGTGCTGTACAAACCGCCGCTGCAACTGAACACCGCGCTGCTGTGGTTCACGCCGCCGGCGTTGCTGCTGCTGGGGCTGTACGTGCTGCGGCGCATGATGGCCAACTCGCGCGAACTGGCCGCCACCGAACAACTGAGCGCCGACGAACAACAGCAGTTGCAACAATTGCTGCGAGCAGACAAGCAGGAATCCCGACATGGTTGAACATTGGTTGCCGCTGGCACTGCTGGCCGCGCTGGCAGTGGCGTTCGTACTCGTGCCGCTGCGCCGTTTGAAGGCGGGCGAAGCGGCGCGCGAGCTGCACATCCGCGAAGAGAAGAACCGCGAAGTGTTTGCGCAGCGCCAGTTGGAGCTGGAACAGGAAGTGAAGGACGGCACCGTCGCCGCCGAGGATTACCAGCGGTTGCTGGCGGAATTGCAGCGTGCATTCCTGGCGGACATGCAGTCGTTGCAAGCGGTGAAGACGGCTCCATCCACGTTCGCCGCCAGGCTGAACTGGTTGCCGCTGGCACTGGCTCTGCTGGTGCCGGTGGCAGCCGGCATCATCTATTTCAAAAAGGGCGCGATCGACGATCTCGACCTGCCGGCGGTGATGAAGTCGGTGGACGCGGCGCAGGACAAGGAGGCGCAGCAGGCGGCACTAGACAAAGTGGCGGCAACGCTGGCGCAACGCATGCAGCGACGGCCGCAGGATCTGCAGAACAGTTACATGCTCGGCACGCTGTATCTCGGACTCGACCGGTTCGACGATGCCATCCCCGTGTTCAAACAGATGCTGACCCAGATGAAACCGTCGCCCGATCGTGCCGCCGTGCTGGGGCAACTGGCGCAGGCGCAATACCTGAAGGCCGACAACGTCATGACGCCGGAAGTGCAAGCTACGATGAGCGAAGCCGAAGCGCTCAATCCCAACGAACGTTCGGTGATGGGGCTGCATGCGGTCGAAGCCTTCCTCAAGCGCGATTTCGTCACCGCGCTGAAATTCTGGCGGCGCCAGCTGTCCGATCTGCAGCCGGGCAGCGAAGACGCCGAAACGTTGCGGCAGCGCATCGCTGCGATCGAAAACAACCTGCCGGAAGACCAGAAGGCGGCAGCGCAGGGGCCGAAGCTGAGTGTCGTCATCGACCTGGCTCCAGAGCTGAAAGCCAAACTCAGCGAAGACATGCGGCTGTTCGTGTTTGCACGCAATCCGCAGATGCCGATGCCTATCGTAGCGCAGAACCTTGCGTTGCCTGATTTTCCATACACGCTGACACTGGACAATTCGATGTCGATGACAGGCATGCAGTTGGAATCGTCGCCGCAACTGCTGGTTGGAGCACGCCTGTCGAAGTCCGGCACTGCGGTCGCGCAGAGCGGCGACCTGCAGGTGCTGTCCGCCCCGTTCGAGCTGAAGAGCCAGAACGGCCCGCTCAAGCTCGTCATCAACAGCGTCGTTCCGTAGGAATCCTGCCGGGGATTCTGCCCCTTGTCCTTCGCCACTCTCACCGCCGCCTTCCGCAACCGCAACTACGCGATCTACATCAGCGGCAACTGGCTGTCGCTGATCGGCTTCTGGATGCAGCAGATCGCGGTGGATTGGCTGACGTGGGATTACACGCATTCGGAGTTCTGGGTCGGTGCCGTCGGCTTCGCCGAAGTGGTGCCCCTGGTCGTGGTCGGGCCGCTGTTCGGCGTATGGGCCGACCGTTTCGACCGCCGCAAGCTGGCGATGTGGATCCAGAGCCTGATGCTGATCCAGGCCGTGTTGTTGTTCTCGCTGCTCGAGCTCGGCTGGGTCAACATCGGCGTGCTGTTCGTGATGACGGCGATCGAAGGCAGCTTGCAGGCGGCGTTTCAGCCGGTGCGGCTGGCGCTGATTCCCAACCTGGTGGCGAAAGAAGATCTGGTGGCCGCGTCGGCGTTCACCTCGGTGACGTTCAACGTTGCGCGCTTTCTCGGCCCGGCCATCGCCGGCGTCGTCATCGTTTGGTCGTCGCCGGCGTGGGCCATCCTGGTCAACGGCATCAGTTACCTGTTCATCGTCATCGCCTGGTACTTCATCGACATTCCGCCGCACGATCATGCGCGCCGGCCGTCGGCCGGACTGGTGCGCGGCTTGATCGACGGCTTCCGTTACGTCGCGCACGAAAAGGCGCTGGCGCTGTTGTTCGGCCTGCTGATGCTGCTGGCGTTGTTCGCGCGACCGGTGACCTACATGCTGGCGGCCTTCGTCGGTGCCATTTTCCACAAGGGGCCGGAAACGCTGGCGCTGTTTACCTCGGCGGTCGGTGCCGGTGCGGTGGTGGCGGGCTTCCAGTTGTCGCTGCTGGGCCGCACCGCGGGGTTGGTGCGTTTCATCCTGTGGAATTCGTGGTTGTCGTTGCTCAGCCTGTTCGGCTTCGTCATCGTTACCAATGAATGGCTGGCCTCGGCGTTGATGTTCGGGTTCGGCTATTCGGTGACCGCCTGCGCCGCGACCGGACAAACGCTGGTGCAGAACAGCATCGACGATGCCATGCGTGGCCGCGTGCTGAGCCTGTGGGTGGCGGCCACGCGCGGGCCACCGGCGCTGGGACTGCTGGTGCTGGGCTCGTTGGGATCCCGCTATGGACTCGAGTGGCCGTTCATCGGATCCGGCTTGCTGTGCCTGGCAGGCTTGGTGTGGCTGGCGCGCGGCAAGCAAACGATGCAGCGGTTCTTTGAGCGTGACGATTGACCCATCGTCGTTACCGAAACTGTGGCTTTGCCACAGGAAATGCTCAAGCTTGGTGCATGGCTTGCCGTAAATGACATCAGCATAAGGAGATGGGGTGGGTCGAATTCAACTCCGGCTTATGGATGCAGGCGGCGCCTGCTTGTCCTGGGTTAGGCACTTACCGAAACCATAATTTCGGAACCGCTACTCAGGGGAATTGTGTCCATGAGCATCTACCAGAATCCTGTATCGATGGCCGTCGAGGCGCTGACCTTCAAAGGAACCCGCCGCGCCAACGCACTCGAGCAGCAATATGCCGAAGTGCGCAGCCAACTCGATGCCATCGAAGCCACGCAGGCTGTCGTCCGCTATCGCCCCGACGGCACCGTTCTCAGCGCCAATGCGATGTTCCTGCAGCTGATGGGCTACAAGGCCGATGAAATCATCGGCAAGCATCACCGCATTTTCGTGTTGCCCGAGCACGCGGTTTCCGCGAAATATTCCGAATTCTGGCGCAAATTGGCCGCCGGCGAAGTGCAGCAGGCTGCCTTCCAGCGCGTCACCAAAAGCGGCAAGGACATCTGGTTGCGCGCCAGCTACACGCCGGTGCGCGATCATCTGGGCCAGGTGACGATGATCGTGCAGTACGGCGTCGACATCAGCTGGCAACTGCTGATGAACTACGATTACGAAGGCCAGATCAAGGCCATCCGCGCCCATCAGGCGGTGGCCCAGTTCGAACAGGACGGCACGTTGATCGAGGCCAACGACAATTTTCTCAACCTGCTCGGCTACGACCTGGCGGAAATCAAGGGCAAGCATCATCGCGTGCTGATCGACGAAGACATGCGGCGCAGTGCCGACTACCAGAATTTCTGGCAATCGCTGGGCCTGGGCGCGGCGATGTCGGGCGAATACCGCTTCAGCAGCAAGGACGGCCACGAAGTGTGGCTGCAGGCGGCGTTCACGCCGTTCCTCGATCACCGCGGCGGTGTGCAGAAGATCGTCATGTACGGCATGGATTGCACGCGCCAGAAACAGGCTAGTGCCGATTACCAGGGTCAGATCGAAGGCATCAATGCCAGCCAGGCGGTGATCAGTTTCATGCCGGACGGCACCATCATCGAGGCCAACCAGCAGTTCCTCAACGCGCTCGGTTATTCGTTGGCCGACATCAAGGGCCAGCACCATCGCATGTTCTGCCGGGCGGAAAACCGCGACACGCCGGTATATCGCGCGTTCTGGGACGACCTGCGCAGCGGCAAACCGATCTCCGGCGAATTCCGCCACAACGGCAAGGGCGGGACCCATATGTGGATCCAGTCCACCTACGTGCCGATCAGGAACAGCCGCGGCCAGGTGATGAAAGTCGTCGAATATTGCAGCGACGTCACCCAGCAAAAAGAAACCATGCTGGAAGTGGGCCGCTTGATTACCGCCGCCAAGGCCGGCCAGTTGTCGGAACGCGCCGTCATCGGCAATACCAGCGGCGACAGCCGCAAGATGCGCGAAGACATCAACGCCATGCTCGACAGCTTCACCCAGCCGTTGCAGGAAATCTCCAGCGTGATGCGAGAGGTTGCCGACAACAACCTGATGCAGGAAATGACCGGCAGCTACCAGGGCGAACTGCAGGCGCTGAAGCAATACGTCAACCAGGCTTTGCTGCAATTGCGCGAATCGCTGGCCAAGGTGCGCGACGCTGCCGGCATCGTCAAGAACAGCGCCTCCGAGATTGCCAGTGGCAACTCCGAACTGAGCGCCCGCACCGAATCGCAGGCCTCGACGCTGGAAGAAACCGCGGCGGCGATGGAGCAGATGACCGCCACCGTGCAGCAGACCGCTTCCAACGCCAAGCTGGCCAACGAACTGGCGGTGGCGGCCAGGTCGTCGGCCGAGCAGGGCAGCAGCGTGGTCGGCAATGCCATTACCGCCATGAATGAAATCACCAAGTCGAGCCAGAAGATCGGCAACATCATCGAGGTCATCGAATCGATCGCGTTCCAGACCAACCTGCTGGCGCTCAACGCCTCGGTGGAAGCGGCGAGGGCGGGCGATCAGGGCCGTGGTTTCGCCGTGGTGGCCGACGAAGTGCGCAAGCTGGCCGGCCGCAGCGCCGGTGCCGCCAAGGAGATCAAGGAGCTGATCGACGAGAGCACGCGCAAGGTCAACGAGGGCTCGCTGCTGGTGAACAATTCCGGCAAGGTGCTGACCGAGATTTCGCAAGCGGTGCAGAAAGTTTCCAACGTGGTATCGGAGATCATGAATGCCGCCAACGAACAGGCGGACGGCATTTCGTCGGTCAACGATGCCGTGCAGCAGATGGACGAAATGACGCAGCAGAACTCGGCGTTGGTGGAAGAAGCAGCCGCCAACAGCGAAGAGCTCGGCAACCAGTCCGACACCTTGCTCGACATGATGTCGTCGTTCCGTGTGTGAGCCGTGAAAAACCGAACCGAAAGTCGGTTTTTGCATGACGTCAGAAACGGAAAAAAGCCTTTAAAACCAATTGAGCAGACAATTTGAAAGTCTGGTCGCAGACTTTTGGCGACAGCTTGAAAGTGGTAACCTCAGACCCAGTTTAGAGGAAGGGCTGCCGGGTCACTTCCCGTCAGCCCCAACACCTGGTTCAGTGCCGGTTTTGCGTCGCAGGACGCGCCGGCCGGTTGCACTTCAGTTGCGCTTCAAGAGGCTCGCATGCGCGGTATCGCCCGTTTGGTTTCCCAGTCTGTCGTGATGATTCTGGCCGTGGTTGGAACTGCTACTGCGCAGGCGGCCGATACCTTCACGTCCAAACAGATCGCCGACAACATCCACGTGGTCAGCGGGCCGTCCGGCAACACGCTGGTGGCGATCGACAGCGACGGCGTGATCCTGGTCGAAGGCGTGCCGGCCAAACTCGCCGATCAATATCTCGCCTTCGTCAAGAAGCTGTCCGGCACCGACAAGATCAAGTTGCTGGTCAACACCAACTGGCATGACGAATCGGCCGGGCTCAACGGCGTGCTGGCCAAGAAGGGCGTCACCGTGGTGGCGCACGCCAACACCAAACAATGGCTGGCGGCGACAATCCGCAAGCGCGGCGAAGAGATCCTGCACAAGCCGGTGCCCAAGGACCAACTGCCAACGCAGACTTTTCGCGACAAACTCAGCGTGCCGTTCCGTGGGGGCACGATGGAACTCGGGTACCTGTTCCAGGTTCACACCGACGGCGATATCTACGCCCGTTTCCCGCAGCAGAACGTGCTGTTCACCGGCCCGATGATCCATTCCGACCAATGGAGCCCGGTCGACGAAGCGACCAACGGTTACGTCGGCGCCTTCACCGACGCCTTCGACGTGCTGGGCAAGATGATCGACGACAAAACCGTCGTCGTGCCCGAATCGGGTCCGCTGATGAACAAGGCCGCCTTCGACGATCAACAGGCGCTGTACAAGAACCTGCTGAAGGAAATGATCGCCCTGTTGCGCAAGGGCCGCAGTGCCGATGACGTGGTGGCGGCGAATCCGGCGGTAGGCTTGAAGCCGGAGTGGGGTAGCCCGAACGAATTTCTCGATCAGGGTTTTCGCAGTTTCTACGGCAATCTGCGTGACGGCCGCCATCTGGGCGCGATTCCCTGAGACGTTGGCGTCACTGCCATAGATCACTGCTATGGCGGCGATTGTCATAAGCGATTGGCAACGATACAGGCGCATTGCTAGAAAGCAGGACAGAGCGACGGAAAGACCGACGGAATGACTGGCGGAATGACTGGCGGAAAGAACGACAGAGTGTAAGAGGTAGTCCATGAAAAGCAGACATGCAGTCCCCGTGATGACCTTGCTGGCAACGGCGATGACGCTGGTATTGCCACCGGTATTGTCGCAGTCGGCGTTGGCCGATGACGGTGCCTCCGAGCACGCCTTGGCCGTGGCCAAATCGTTCCCGCGCTTCAACGAAGCCGACAAACAGTTCAAGTTCCTGCAGGACAACTGCGAGAAGTGCCACAACGCCGACGACTGGGCCGGCAAGCTCGCGTTCGATCTGATCAACCCGAACCAGATCGCCGACAAGACCGAAATATTCGAAAAGGTCATCAGCAAATTGAATGGCCGCATGATGCCACCGGCCGGCCAGCCGCGCCCCGACAACAAGAGCACCGATGAATTCGTCACGTGGGTCAGCGCGTATCTCGATCATGCCGCCGCCGGCGAGCAGCACGCCGGTCGCGTCGGTCTGCATCGGCTGAATCGCAAGGAGTACGCCAATGCCGTGCGCGACTTGTTCGGTGTCGAAGTCGATGCCAGCACCTTGCTGCCGTCCGATTCGGCCGTCGATGGTTTCGACAACGTGGCGCAGGCCTTGCGCGCATCGCCGGCGCTGGTCGAACAATCGCTGATCGCCGCCCGCGTCGTGGTGGCGAAAGCGGTCGGCAACCCGGCGCCGCGTCCGGGAGGCACCACTTATTTCGCCACCGGCAACCAGTACGCGCACATCGCCGGCCTGCCGCTCGGCACCCGCGGCGGTTTGCAGGTGGAACACTATTTCCCGGCCGACGGCGAATACGTGCTGAACATCGGCAATCTTGCGGCTGCCCTGTGGGTCAGCAACCAGGAATTCACCCATACGCTGATCGCCACGCTCGATGGTGTGAAGTTCTTCCAGCTGGACATCGGCGGCGGCAAGGATCTGAAAGCGATCGACCAGGTTGGCGATCCCGCAGTCGACGAGATCAACAGCCGTCTGAAGAACATCAAGTTCGCCGCGAAGGCCGGCCCGCACAAACTGGCGGTCACCTTCGTGCACCGTTCGTTCGCCGAATTCGAAGGCGACTTGCAGCAGCAGACGCCCGGCGGCGGCGAGAACGTGATCGCGCTGACCCAGGTGGAAGTGCAGGGGCCGTTCAATCCGTCCGGCCTGAGCGCCACGCCGGCACGCGAGAAAATTTTCACCTGCATGCCGAAGCAGCCGTCGGAAGAGACTGCCTGTGCCAGCGAAATCATCGGTCGCACCGCGCACCTGGCCTATCGCGGTCCGGTGGCGAAGGACGACATGGACAAGCTGATGGCGATCTACGCCGCGGCCGGCAAGGCGGAAGGTTTCGAGATGGGCGTCCGTCATGCGCTGACCGCGATCATCGCCAGTCCGAAATTCCTCTATCGCGTCGAGTCGGTACCTGACAATGCGCTGCCCGGTTCCATCCACGAACTGAGCAACCTCGAACTGGCCTCGCGCCTGTCGTTCTTCATCTGGAGCAGCATTCCTGATCAGGAACTGCTGACACTGGCCGAAGCCGGCAAGCTGAAGGATGACAAGGTGCTGTCCGAACAAGTGACGCGCATGCTGAAAGACGAGCGGGCCGAATCGCTGACCACCAATTTCACCGGCCAGTGGCTGAACCTTGCTGCCATCGACGACATCAATCCGGATCCGGCCTTGTTCCGCGATGTCGATCGCGGCATCCGCGGCTTGTTCAAGGATGAGATCAGCCATCTGACCGCCGATGTGTTCCTCAACGACAAGCCGGTTACCGATCTGCTGTCCGCCGATTACACCTACCTCAACGAGCGGCTGGCGCTGCACTACGGTATCAACGGTGTCAAAGGCGACGAGTTCCGCAAGGTGCAGTTGACCGATCCGGCCCGCTTCGGCCTGCTCGGCAAGGGCGGCATCCTGATGGCGTCGTCGTACCCGGATCGCACCTCGCCGGTGCTGCGCGGCAAGTACGTGCTCGAATACATCATGGGCACGCCGCCACCGCTGCCGCCGCCGAACGTCGAGGCGTTGGTAGACAACAAGCCGGGCCAGAAACAGATGACGATACGCGAGCGTCTGGCCATGCATCGCAAGAATCCGAGCTGCGGCGGCTGCCACGGTTTCATCGATCCGCTCGGCTTCGCGCTCGAAGGTTTCGACGCGGTTGGCCGCGAACGCACCATTGATCGCTGGATCGGCACCAAGGTCGATATCGACGGCGTGTTGCCGGATGGCAGCAAGATCAACGGCGTCAACGACCTGCGCAGCGCGCTGCTGGCACGTCCGCGCCTGTTCGTCGAGAACCTGACCCGCAAGCTGATGCTGTACGCGATCGGCCGGCCGATCGAAGCCGACGATTACCCGACGGTGCGCGGCATCGTCACCAGGGCGGAGAAGAACCACTATGATTTCTACGCGCTGGTGCAGGGCATCGTGAAGAGCGACCAGTTCCGCAAGGTGCAGGCCGAAGTACCGGAAGCGGCGGCGAAGCAGCAGGTTTCGCAGGCCCAGTAATGCAGGACGATTCAAGCAGGCTTCAGGCAACAACGAACGAAACGCGAGATAATCAAACTTAACGAAGCGGGTTGCCAGGCAAGACCCGCGAGAGACCGGAGAGACGCCATGTTCATCACCAGGAAACATTTGTCACGTCGTCACGTGTTGCGCGGCATGGGTGCCGCCATCGCGCTGCCGTTGCTGGATGCGATGACTCCCGCGTTGTCGGCCACCGAGGCGGCCAAGGTGCGGCTCGGTTTCGTCTATGTGCCGCATGGCGCGGTACAGGACAGCTGGGTGCCTGCCGCTGCCGGCGATCTGCAATTGAGCAAGATCCTCAACCCGCTGAAAGATCTGCGCAGCTACGCGACCGTGGTCAGCGGCCTGCGCAACAAGCCCGGCGAAAGCCCCGACCCGCATGCGATCAAGGCCGGTTGCTGGTTGCGCTGCGTCGCGCCGGCCGGTACCGCCAATCCGGAAGACGGCATCAGTGCCGACCAGTTTGCCGCGCGCACCATCGGTGCCAAGAACCCGTTCCCGTCGCTGGAAGTATCCACGGTGGAAGGCGGTGGCGGCAGCTTTGCCTCGACGGTCGCGTTCAAAACCCCGACCCAACCGCTGCCGATGGAAGGCAATCCACGCAAACTGTATTTCCGCCTGTTCGGCCAGGGCGATACCGGCGATGAGCGCGCGGCGATCACCAAGGAAACCGGCGGCCTGCTGGATTTCGTGATGGGCGATGCCAACGCGCTCAACAAGACGCTCGGCGCTTCCGACAAAGTGTTGATGGCCGAATATCTCGATTCGATCCGCGACATCGAGCTGCAGATGGAGAAGATGGCCAAGCAGGACATGTCGTCTGTGCACATCCCGGATGCGCCGGTCGGTACGCCCGGCACGTTCCCGGCCCATCTCGACCTGATGTACAGCCTGATGGTGCTGGCCTACCAGGCCGACCTGACCCGCGTGATCACCTTCATGTCGGACCGCGAGGTCAGCATGCGTACGTTCACCCACATCAACATCTCCGATGCGTTCCATCCGTTGTCGCACCATCAGAACGATCCGGCCAAAATGGATCGTCTGGCCACCGTGCAGCAGTGGTACCTGTCGGCATTCGCCAAGTTCACCAAGAAGCTGTCGGAGACGAAGGACGGCGACGGCTCGTTGCTGGACCACAGCTTGCTGACTTATGGCAGTGGCATCGGCAACAGCAACCTGCACAACTGCGAACAGGTGCCGTTGTTGATGATGG